>NZ_JBFAPE010000007.1:0-263143 GCF_040675615.1 Streptomyces sp. NPDC049585
ACGGGAAGAGGCCGGCGTAGGTGGCGCCGTCGAACGTGCAGTAGGAGGCGCCGACGTAGTGCAGTTTGTCGTCGCCCAGGGCCGCCCGGGCCCCGGACCACCCGCCGCCGGCGCAGTTCGGCCGCCGGCCTCAGGCCCCGCGTTCCGCACCTGCGGGGCCGTCCGCGCCGTCCCCGGCGCGCTCGTCCAGGCGGAAGAGTCTGATCTCCCGTTCCACCCGCGCCTGGTAGCGCGCGTACGGCGGCCAGAACCGCAGCACCGCCGCCCAGACCTCCTCGCGTTCCGCGCCGTGCAGCAGGCGCGCCCGGACGGGGACGTCCCGGCCGCGCCAGCTGATCTCGGCCTCCGGATGGGCGAGGAGGTTCGCCGTCCAGGCCGGATGCCCGGGCCGGCCGAAGTTGCTGCCGATCAGCACCCAGGCGCGCCGTCCGGCTCCCGCGTCCTCGCAGGGCATGCAGGCCAGCGGCGTCCTGCGGGGCAGGCCGCTGCGTGCGCCGGTGGAGGTCAGCACGCAGCCGGGCAGCATGCGGGTGCTCAGCAGCACCCTGCCGCCGGTGATGCGGTGCACCGCGCGGTCCACCGCGGGCACGACGTACGGGGCGATCTTGGCGAAGGCGCGGGTCGAGGAGACCTTCTGCACCAGTTGTTCGACGACAGCCGTCACAGAACCACCGCTTCCCGGTCGTTTTGCGGGTCGAAGAGGCCGGCCAGCTCCGCAGCACGGGCCCGCAGGCGATGAACGGGGCCGAAGAGGAGTTCGTCGGAGTTCACCCGTTTGAAGTACAGCTGCACATCGTGTTCCCACGTCACTCCGATACCACCGTGCAACTGCACGCCCTCGGCGGCCACCGTGCGGGCCGTCTCCAGTGCCTGCGCGAGTGCCAGCGCACCGGCTGCGGCCCGCCCGGACCACGCCGCGTAGTACACCGCCGAGCGGGCGGCGCACACGGCCACGTACAGATCCGCCAGCCGGTGCTTGATCGCCTGGAACGAGCCGATCGGCCTGCCGAACTGTTCGCGTACGCGCGCGTACTGCACCGTCAGCTCCAGCACGCGCTCCGCCGCCCCCACCGCCTCCGCCGCCAGGGCGGTCGACACGCCGCCGGCGAGCGCCGCCAGCGCGGCCCGGGCATCGGCCCCGTCCGGGCCCAGCGGCCGTGCCTCGGCGTCGCGGAACTCCAGCCGCGCCTGGGGCCGCGTCTGGTCCAGGGTGACCAGCCGGACGCGGCGCACCCTGCTCTGCGCCGGGTCGACGGCGAACAGCAGCACGCACGGACGTACGGGGCCGCCGGCGCATGCGGCGACCAGCAGCAGGCCGGCACTGTGGCCGTCGAGCACCTGCGGCGCCTCGCCGTACAGCCGCCAGCCGGTGGGGGTGCAGCGCGCCTGCACCCCGCCGGAGCGGGCGCCGCCGGCCCACTCGCCGTCCTGCGCGCCGGTCAGGCCCAGGGCCTCGGGCAGGGTGCCGCGGGGCACCACGAGCGTCCCCGTGAGGTCGCCGCCGGCGAGGCGCGGCAGCAGCGCGTCCCGCTGCCGGGACGTACCGAGCGCGGCGACGAGCGGCGCCGCGAGCGCGCACGTGGCGAGCAGCGGCGAGGGCAGCAGCGCCCGTCCCGTCTCCTCGAAGGCCAGGGCCGGCTCGACGGGCCCGCAGCCGGCGCCGCCGTACCGCCGCTCCACCGCGAGGCCGGCCAGGCCCACCTCCTTCGCCAGCCGCCGCCACAGTTCCTCGTCGTACCCGGCCGGGGTGTCGGCCGCCGCTCTGACCTTGTGCGGGGGCGCGTGCCCGGCGAGCAGGTCGCGCAGGGTGCGCTTGATCTGGTGTTGTTCCTCGCTGAGTGCGGCGTCCATGGACAGCACCCCTCCGCGGGCTCGACCTGACGACTCGTCACATCACGCCGCCATGCTAGGCGTTGTTCTGAAGTACCGTCAGCTGTATGACTCGGGGCACGCGCAAGGTCGCCGTCGCCGGCGTCGCTCTGTCCGACTGCGGCCGCCTCGACGCGGTCACTCCCTACGCCCTGCACGCACAGGCCGCCCGCCGCGCGGTGCACGACGCCGGCCTGGACCGCTCGCTGATCGACGGCTTCGCCTCCGCCGGCCTGGGCACCCTGGCCCCGGTGGAGGTAGCGGAGTACCTTGGCCTGCGCCCCAGGTGGGTGGACTCGACCTCCGTCGGCGGCGCGACCTGGGAGGTCATGGCGGCCCACGCGGCCGACGCCATCGCCCAGGGGCACGCGAACGCCGTCCTGCTGGTGTACGGCTCGACGGCGCGCGCTGACATCAAGGCGGGCCGGCGCACGTCCGACCTGTCCTTCGGCGCGCGCGGGCCGGCGCAGTTCGAGGTGCCGTACGGGCACACGCTCATCGCCAAGTACGCGATGGCCGCCCGCCGTCACATGCACCAGTACGGCACGACGATCGAGCAACTGGCCGACATCGCGGTGCAGACCCGTGCGAACGCCGCCCACAATCCGCACGCGCTGCACCGGGACCCGATCACCGTCGACGACGTCCTCGGCAGCCGGATGATCGCCGATCCCTTCACCGCCCTCCACTGCTGCATACGTTCCGACGGCGGCTGCGCGGTCCTGCTGGCCTCCGAGGAGTACACGGCGGACGCGGCGAAGTCACCGGTGTGGGTCCTGGGCAGCGGTACGGCCGTCTCGCACGCGGCCATGTCGCAGTGGGAGGACTTCACGGTCGGCCCGGCGGCCGTCGCGGGGCGGCTGGCCTTCGAGCGGGCGGGCGTGCACCCCCACGAGATCGAGGTGGCGGAGCTGTACGACGCCTTCACGTACATGACGCTGGTGACACTGGAAGACCTGGGCTTCTGCGCCAAGGGCGAGGGCGGCGCCTTCGCCGCCGGGGGCCGGCTGACGACCGGCGGCGAACTGCCGGTCAACACCGACGGCGGCGGGTTGTCCGCCTGCCACCCGGGCATGCGAGGCCTCTTCCTGCTGGTGGAGGCGGTACGGCAGCTGCGCGGCGAGGCGGAGGAGGGCAGGCAGGTGCGCCGGGCGGGCGGCCGCCCGCCGCGGCTCGCCGTCGCCTCGGGGACGGGCGGCTGGTTCTGCTCGGCGGGCACCCTGGTCCTGGGCCGCGACTGAGCCCGGGGTCCGGGCAGCCGGTGGGACGCGCGAGGTGACCGCGCGGCCCGCCGTTCAGCCCGCCGGGGCGGGGCGGAACACGGGCACCGCCACCGGGACGTCCGCCTCGCGCCGGAAGGCGACCTGCAGGCGCATGCCGATGGCCAGCCGGTCCTTGGGGCAGTCGACCACCTCGGTCATCATGCGCGGGCCCTCCGCGAGCACCACTACGGCCGCCGTGTACGGCAGGCGCGCCCCGAAGGGGGCGAGGTCGTTGCGGTGGACGACGGACCACGTGTAGAGCTCCGCCAGGCCACAGGCCTCCTCCCAGACGACGTCCCCGCTCCAGCAGTGGGGGCAGAACTCCCGGGGATAGTGGTGAGCCCTGCCGCACGAGGCCGCACGGCAGCGCCGTACGAGCAACCGGCCCTCGGCGGCGGCGTCCCAGTAGGGGCGCGTGAAGTCGTCGATGTCGGGTACGTCGTGGCGTGCCGGACGGTCCACCGCCGAGCCCCCCTTGTGATGCGGATGCGTCTTGCGGGTGTGTGTCGCCAGTCTGGGTCGCCGGTCGCTCGCGCCCCTCCTGCCCCGTTCCCCGGAGCCTGCCCGGATCGCTAGTCTGACGGGGCATCAGTTTGAACACCACCTTAGCCAACGCTTCGTCGGCATACCCGGCACTGAGCAGGAGTGGGCGAGAACGATGCTCGGATCGACTCACGGCAGCCTCACCACCACCTCCCGTCCCGCCCGCGTAGCGGCCTGCGGCCGGCACCCGGGACCGGCCGTGCACGGCACGGCCACCGACCCCGCGGAGGACCTCGACGTCAGCGGTCGCCCGCTGAAGCGCGACGTCCCCGACCTGGACCGGCTCTTCCGGCCCGAAACCGTGGCCGTCATCGGCGCCTCCGACACCGAGGGACGCCCCAACACCGCCGTCACCCGGCAGCTCGTCGACTGGGCGGGCCGCGTCGGCGCACGCATCCACCCCGTGCACCCCACGCGCACCAGCGTCTTCGGCATACCCTGCCGCCCCGGCGTCCGCGACCTGCCCGAACCGATCGACCTCGCCGTCGTGCTCGTCGGCGACCCGGCACCGGTGCTGGAGGATCTCGCCCGGCTCCGGGTGAAGTTCGCCGTCGTCTTCGCCTCCGGGTTCGCCGAGACCGGCGCCGAGGGCGCGGCCGCCCAGCGGCGGCTCGCCGCCGCCGTGCGCGGCACCGCCACCCGCCTGCTCGGCCCGAACACCAACCTCAACGCCTTCGAGCGCTTCCGCGACGACCTCACGGGCCCCGCCATCGCCCTGATCACCCAGTCAGGCCACCAGGGACGGCCGGTCTTCGCCCTGCAGGAGCTCGGCATCCGCGTCTCGCACTGGGCCCCGACCGGCAACGAGGCCGACCTGGAGTGCGCGGACTTCGTCTCCTACTTCGCCACGCGGCCCGAGGTCGGGGCCATCGCCGCCTATGTGGAAGGGATCGCCGACGGCCGCTCCTTCCTCCTGGCCGCCGACCGGGCCGCCCGGCACAAGGTGCCCCTGGTGATGGTCAAGGTCGGCCGCACGGAGACGGGCGCCCGGACCGCCGCCACCCACACCGGCAAGCTCACCGGCGCGGACGACGTGGTGGACGCCGCCATGCGGCAGTTCGGCGTCATCCGTGTGGACGGCCTCGACGAGCTGCAGGACACCGCGACGCTCCTCGCCCGTGCCCGCCCCCCGCGGGCCACCGGCGTCGCCGTGTATTCGATCTCCGGGGGGACGGGGGCACACTTCGCCGACCTGGCCACGGCAGCCGGGCTGGAACTGCCGGTCCTCTCCCCCGCCAAGCAGGCCGAGCTCCATCAGTGGATCCCCGAGTACCTGAGTGTGGCCAACCCCGTCGACAACGGAGGCCACCCGGTCGGCGACTGGCGGGGCCGCAAAATCCTCGACGCCCTCCTCGCGGACCCGTCCGTCGGCGTCCTCGTCTGCCCGATCACCGGCCCCTTCCCGCCCCTGAGCGACAAGCTCGCGCAGGATCTGGTGGACGCGGCCGAGAAGACCGACAAGCCGGTGTGCGTGGTGTGGGGCTCGCCCGTGGGCACCGAGGCCGCCTATCGCTCCACCTTGCTGGGCTCCTCGCGCGTAGCCACTTTCCGTACCTTCGCCAACTGCGTCGGCGCGATCCGCGCCTACTTCGCCCACCACCGCTTCACCGGCGACTACCGCTCGCCCTTCGAGGACGCACCCCGCTCGCCGTCCCCCGCCGTACGCAAGGCCGAGCAACTGCTGCGCCCGGGCGAGCAGCTCAGCGAGCACGCGGCGAAGCAGCTCCTGCGCGCGTACGGCATACGGGTGCCGCGCGAGCAGCTGGTGACCAGCGCCGCGGCGGCCGTGCGGGCCGCGGGCCAGATCGGCTATCCGGTGGTCATGAAGGCCTCCGGCCCGCGGCTGGCCCACAAGACGGAGCTGGGGCTGGTCAGGCTCGGACTCGGCTCCGCGAGCCAAGTGCGCGACACCTACCGGGAGCTGTGCGACATCGCGCGCTACGAAGGGCTCCCGCTGGAGGGCGTCCTCGTGGGACAACTGGTGCCGCCAGGTGTCGAGATGGCCGTCGGCATCACGCACGACCGTCTCTTCGGCCCCACGGTGACCGTGGGCGTGGGCGGTGTCCTGATGGAGGTCCTCGACGACACCGCCGTCCGCGTACCGCCGTTCCGCGAGGAGCACGCCCGTCAGATGCTCGGCGAACTGCGCGGGCGCGCCCTGCTGGAGGGCGTCCGCGGGGCTCCCCCGGCCGACGTGGACGCCCTCGTCGAGACCGTCCTGCGCGTCCAGCGCATGGCGCTGGAACTCGGCGGCCTCGCCGAGCTGGACGTCAATCCGCTCGTGGTGCTGGAGCGCGGCCAGGGCGCCGTGGCCCTCGACGCGCTCGCCGTCTGCCGCTGATCCCGCGGCCCCAAGGAGTCCGCTCATGAGTCCCTCCCCCCAGGAGATCCCCTCCGCTGGTTCATTGGTAGCGCACACCACTGACAACGGGGTGGTCCGACTGACCCTCAACCGCCCCGAATCCCTCAACGCCATCACGCCCGACCTGCGCGAACAGCTGATTTCCGGCTTCGCCCGGGCCTCGGCCGACCCGGCCGTGCGGGCCGTCGTCCTCACCGGCGCCGGCAAAGGGTTCTGTGCGGGTGCCGACCTGCGTACGGGTGCCGGGGCGCCCCCGCCCGAGCGGGTGCCCGGCGACGTGGCGCGCCTGCTCCGGGAGGGGGCGCAGCGGCTGGTCGGGGCGGTGCTGGACTGCGAGAAGCCCGTGATCGCCGCCGTCAACGGCACGGCCGCCGGCCTGGGGGTGCACCTGGCGCTGGCCTGCGACCTGGTCCTGGCCGCGGAGGGCGCGCGGTTCCTGGAGGCCTTCGTCCGGCGCGGGCTGGTGCCCGATGGCGGCGGCGCGTATGTGCTGGCCCGGCTGGTCGGTCCGCAACGCGCCAAGGAGTTGATGTTCTTCGGCGACGCGGTGCCCGCGGCGGAGGCGCAACGGATGGGGTTGGTGAACCGTGTGGTGCCGGACGACGAGCTGGCCGCTGCCGCGATGGCGTGGGCGTCGCGGCTGGCAGGCGGTCCGACCCGTGCCCTGGCGCTGACGAAGCAGCTGGTCAACGCCTCCTTGGAGAGCGGTCGTGCGGCCGCGTTCGCGGCCGAGGCGGCGGCTCAGGAGATCAACGCGACCACGGCGGACGCTGCCGAGGGCATCGCCTCCTTCCGGGAGCGCCGGAACGCTGTCTTCCGTGGACGCTGACCGTGGGCTGCGCGCCTGAGCCTTCCGATCTCACGGGGCTTCGGATTCAATGTGCGCATGATGGGACACGCCGGTATGGCGGCCGTCGCCATACGCTTCCTGCGGTCGGAGGGGAACACCGCCCCGGTCGCCCCGTATCCCGCCCCGCGGGCCCGCCCCGTCCTGCGGGCCGTCGGACCGGACGAGCGTCCTCCCCCGTCGCCGGAGGTGTTCCGCAGCGTTCTGGGGCACTTCGCCAGCGGCGTCACGGTGATCACGGCCCCCGGCACGGAAGGCGAGCCTCCGGCCGGCTTCGCCTGTCAGTCGTTCTCCTCCCTCTCCCTCGACCCGCCGCTGGTCGTCTTCATGGTGGCCCGCACCTCCACGACGTGGCCCCGCATCGCCCGTGCGGGCGTCTTCTGCGTCAACATCCTGGGATCCGGACACGGCGCCCTGTGCAGGGGTTTCGCCGTCAGTGGCGCGCGAACCGCCGACAAATTCGACGGAGTTGCCTACGACGCCGCGCCGGTGTCCGGCTCACCGCGGCTGCGGGACGTGCCGGCGTGGATCGACTGCGCGGTGCACGCGGTGCACACCGCCGGGGACCACCTGGTGGTCGTGGGGCGTGTGGCGGCACTGGGGGCGGACGAGGATGCGGCGAGCGCCGGTCCCCTGCTCTTCCACCGCGGGGCCTTCGGCACGTTCGACGCCTTCGGCAGCTACGACGGATAACCGTTTCCGCTAGTGCTTCCCGTGCTTGTCCCTGCTGCCGCCCTTGCCGTGCTTGACGACCTTGGTGAGCACATAGCGCTTGCCCGAACCGGGCTTGCCGATCTCGTGGTAGATCCGCGGCTCCCGCTTCGTGCCGATGAGGCTCCAGTCGCGGGACAGCTCGCACGCGCCGATGCGCAGGGAGACGCCCTGGACGCGTCCGCTGTCCTTGACCGGCGTCCAGGTGCCCGAGCCGTCGCAGTCCCGGGCCCGGTCCTTGCCCGTACCGTCCCAGGTGAAGTTGTCCAGGCCGTCGGCCACGGCGGCGCCGTCGTCGGTGAGCCGTACGGTGCCGCCCCGGCCGTCGCTCCACGTACCGGCGAGGTCCTGCTTGGTCAGCCGCGGTGGCTGGTACACGCTCACCAGACCGGAGGCGTACGCCCCCGTGCCGAGGGCGCCGACGACGAGCCAGGCGATCAGGCCGTCGCGCACGACACGGCGGGTCACACTGCCGGCGCGACCGGTGCGCACGCGGCGTGCCGCCGCCCGGCCGGCCAGCGCGGCGGGCAGCAGTCCGGCGGTGAGAGCGCCCCACCAGATGAGGTAGTTGAGCGGGTTCGCGACGTTGCGACTGCCGAGCGCGGCCACCGCGCCGAAGACGAGGACCGCGGCCGCGGAGACCACGGGCACGGCTGCCGCCGTCCACCAGGCGCGGTCCTCGCGGTAGCGGCGGCGGGCGGCCCGCCGGCCCAGCGCCAGCGCGGGCATCACGGCGGCCGCGGTGACGAAGCCGCTGATCAGGACGGTGAGGAGCAGGGCGGCCAGCGCGACCACGGCGGCGAGCAACGGGGCCTTGGGCAGGCCGTCGTGCTCGCGTGCGAGCAGGACGAACACCCCGGTGGTGACGGCGACGACCGTCTCCGCGCACAGCGCCGCCATGGAGGCACAGAACGCGGCACCGAAGCCGTCGTTGCGCACCGGGCGCTGCGACGCGGCGCAGCACGGCACGGACGCGGCGTCCGTCGCCCCGTCCGGTATCGCGTGCGGCTCAGCCTGCTGTGTCATATCAGCCCCTCTCACCATGAGAGATTCCCCCGAAGGCCGAGAGGTTGCGTCGGATCGGCCCAAGATTTCACCGATTCATCCCGCTTGGTCCGCAGGGGACCCGGGCGGGGTCCGGCCGGACGGCAGGAAGGCCGGACCAGGCTGGTCGGACCAGGAAGGCCGGACCAGGAAGGACGCACCCACCTCACACGGACATGCCCGGCCGCGCAAGACCTCCCGCCCAGAACGCACGACAGATCACAGGGCGGCCGTGAGCGGCTCACGATGCGGACCGATCGGGCCGAAGGAGAGGACGCCGCGCGCGACCCTACGGTTGTTCGCGTCGGCCACGGCCCGCTCGAAGTCCTCGACGGGATAGACCTCGGTGACCAGCTCGTCGAGCAGCAACCGGCCCTCCTCGTACAGCCGCGCGTAGAGGGCCACGTCGTGCTGGGGCCGCGAGGAGCCGTACCGGCAGCCCAGTACCGACTTGTCCATGTACAAGGACGCGACCGGGATCGCCGCCTCGGCCCCGGCGGGCGGCACGCCGAGCAGTACGGCTCGGCCGTGCCGGCCCAACGCGTCCACCGCCTGCCGGACGAGCCCGGTGTCGCCGACGCACTCGAAGGCATGGTCGACCCCTGGAGGAACGATCCTGCGCACCGCGGCCGACACCTCGTCGGCGGCGGGGACGTGGACGAAGTGCGTGGCCCCGAAGGTGCGCGCCACGGCCTCCTTCTCCGGGTTGGCATCGGCGGCCACGATGACGGAGGCGCCCGCGAGCCGGGCCCCCTGCAGGACGTTGAGCCCGACGCCGCCGGCGCCGATGACCAGGGCGGATTCGCCGTGCGCGACGCGGGCGCGGTTGAGGACCGCCCCGACGCCGGTGACGACACCGCACCCGAGAAGTGCGGCGGAGGCCGGCGGGATGCCGGACGGGATCCTGACGGCCTGGACGGCCGTGACCACGGTCCGCTCGGCGAAGGCCGAGGTGGACGCGAACTGGAAGAGGGGCTCTCCGCGGCGGGAGAAGGGCCGGCCCGGCCGGCCGATGGAGGTGCGGCACATCGCCGGTCTGCCCAGCGCGCAGTCGGGGCAGGTACCACAACTGGCCAGAGTGGCCAGGGCGACGTGATCGCCTGGTGAGACATGGGTGACGCCGGGGCCCGCACTGCGGACGATGCCGGTGCCCTCGTGCCCCAGGACCACGGGAACGGGGTGGGCGATGGTGCCGTCGATGACCGAGAGGTCGCTGTGACACAGGCCGGCAGCCGTGACCTCGACGAGGACCTCACCGGGTCCCGGGTCCCGGACGTCGAGGTCGTCCACGAACCGCGGGCGCTTGCCGTCGAAGATGACGCCTCTCATGGGGTGGTTGTCCTCTCGGCAGCGCGAAGGGGGCCGGCGGGTGGGGGTGACGGTCAGGAGGGCCAGACGACCGACTGCAGTTCGCTGTACGCGGCGAGGCCGAAGGAACCGCCGTCGCGGCCGGTCCCGCTCTCCTTGAAACCGCCGAAAGGCGTCTCGGGGTGGCGCTGGACGGTGTTGATGCCGACGTTGCCGCTGCGCAGCCGGGCGGCCAGGGCCCAGGCCCGGGCGGTGTCGCCGCTGAAGACGTAGTCGTACAGGCCGTACGCGGTGCCGTTGGCGATGCCGACGGCCTCGTCGTCGGTGTCGAAGGGCATGGCCACCACGACCGGGCCGAACAGCTCCTCGCGCGCGACGATCATCGACGGGGTGGCGTCGGCGATGAGCGTGGGGGCGACGTAGAAGCCGGGGCGGACGGGGGGACGGGTGCCGCCCGTGACGATGCGGGCCCCCTCGGCGCGGGCCGCGGCCACGTGCGCCTCGACGCGGTCGCGCTGCGCCGCGGAGATCAACGGGCCGACGATCGTGGAGTTATCCACAGGGTCCCCGACCGTCAGTGACTCGGCGTAGTGTTTCAACCCGGCGACGACCCGCTCGTACAGCGATCGATGGACGAGCACACGGGTCGGAGCCGTGCACACCTGCCCGCTGTGGAAGGACCAGACCGAACCGACCGCCCCGATCGCCGACCTGATCACCTTGTCGTCGGCGTCCTCGAGAATGACGGCCGCTCCCTTGCCGCCCAGCTCCATCAGGGTGCGCTTGAGCGACCTCCCCGCGGTTTCGGCGATCTTCCTTCCCACGGCAGAGGACCCGGTGAAGCTGACCATGTCGACGCCGGGGTGGGCCACGAGTGCCTCCCCGGCCGCCGGGCCCGAACCGGTCACCACGTTGAACACCCCGTCGGGCAGCCCGGCCTCGCGCAGGATCGGGCCCAGTTCGAGGCAGCAGAGGGGGTCCTGCGGGGCCGGCTTGGCCACGACCGTGTTGCCCATGGCCAGGGCGGGGGCGACCTTGCCGGCGAGATTGACGATCGGGAAGTTGTAGGAGGTGATGCACGCGACGACACCCACGGGACGACGGACCGCCGCGGCGCCGAGCAGACCGCCCGGGGCGAGCGCGCTCGCCCCGACGGCCCGCGGAGCCAGGGGGATGACGTCCGGTTCCACCGCGCCGCGCGCGTAGCGCCGGAAGCGGTCCGCGGCGACCGGCACCTGCATCGTCGAGGCGACGCGCATCGTCGCGCCCGTCTCGGCCTGGAGGAGGGGCACGAGCTCCTTCCCGCGTTCCACGAGGAGATCAGCGATCCGGTCCAGTACGGCCGCGCGCTCGCGCCGAGCCGTACGGGACCAGCCGTCCTGCGCGGCCCGCGCGGCGGCCACGGCGTCGGCCACTTCGGCGGGAGTCGACTCCGGGGCCTCCCCGACGACCTCTTCGGTCGCCGGATTGACAACTGGATAGTGCCCCTTTTCCGGCGCGCGCCAGGCGCCGGCGATCCAGTGGCCGTACGCCGTCATGGCCGGGCCTCCTTCGGCAGGCCGAGCACGCGCTCGGCTATGAGGTTGCGCTGGATCTCGTCCGAGCCCCCGTAGACGGTGTCGGCTCGGCTGAAGAGGAACAGGTGTTGCAGGTCGTCGAGCCGGTACGGGCGGCCGGCGCGCCAGTCGTCCGGTCCCAGGGCGGCCGGCGCGCCGCGCACCTGCATCGCCAGTTCACCGAGCCGCTTGTGCCAGGTGCCCCACAGCAGCTTGGCGACGCTGGGCGCCCCGGGGTCCGCGGCGTCCCCCAGGAGGCGCAGGGCGTTCCAGCGCATGACCTGCAGGTCGGCCCACTGCCGTACGAGCCGGTCCCGTACCACCGGCTCCGCTGCGGCTCCGGTCCGCAGGGCGAGGCGGATCACCCGGCCCAGCTCGGCCGCGAACCCGGTCTGCAGGGCGAGGGTGGCCACGCCGCGTTCCCGGGCGAGCAGGCTCATGGCGACCCGCCAGCCGGCGCCCTCGCCGCCCACGAGGTGCTCGGCCCGGGCCTTCGCGCCGTCGAAGAAGACCTCGTTGAACTCGGCGGCGCCCGTCAGTTGCCGGATGGGGCGGACCTCGATCCGGCCCGGCTGGCCCATCGGCACGAGGAGGAAGGAGAGACCGTGATGACGCCGGGAGCCCTCGGTGGTGCGGGCCAGCAGAAAGCACCAGTCGGCCTCGTGGGCGTGGGAGGTCCATACCTTCTGTCCGCTGACCCGGTACGTGCGGCCGCCGTCGGCGCGGACGGCGGTGGTGCGCAGGGCGGCGAGGTCGGAGCCCGCCCCGGGTTCGCTGTAGCCCTGGCACCAGATCTCCTCGCCCCGGGCGACGGCGGGCAGGAAGCGGGCGCACTGCGCGTCGTCGCCGTGGGCGAGCAGGGTGGGCGCGAGGAGGTGTTCCCCCATGTGCCCCAGGCGCGGTGGGCCGCCCGCCCGGGCGTACTCCTCGGCCCACACGACCTGCCCGGTCGGGCTCGCCGTGCGGTTGCCGTACGTGCCGCGTGCGGTGCTCCAGCCGAGGCCGATCCAGCCGCCTGCGCCCAGATCCCGTTCCCAGGCGCGGCCGGTGGGTCGCGGGGCACCGTCCGCGAGGTGTTCGGTCAGCCAGGCGCGGGCGCGATGGCGCAGTTCCTCGTCCTCGGGGCCGAATGCGAAGTCCATGCTGTGCGCCTTTCCTCGTGGCGGCGCCGGGTCCTTCAGGCGTTGGGCCGCCGGCCGGCAGCGGCAGCGTCGGCCATGGCCTGCACGTGGCCGAGCATCGGCATGGGGTCGGTGCCGACGGTGCCCGGGAAGAGATCCGCGATGCGCTGGGGTGTCCAGGGCTCCTCGGCGTAGGCGGCGCGCACCTCCCGTGGCTGTGCCCACAGGGCGATCTTCCGGCCTGCGACGGTGTAGACCTGCCCGGTGACACCGTCGTGGCGGGCCTGGTCGCTGAGCAGATAGACCACGAACGCGGCCACGTCCTCGGGGGCGCCGAGGTCCTTGAGCTCCATGGGGACGTTGGCGGACATCCTGGTGCGGGCCACCGGGGCCACGCAGTTGGCGGTGACACCGTACTTGTGCAGGCCGAGGGCGGCGCTGCGGACGAGGGAGATGACGCCTCCCTTGGCGGCGGCGTAGTTGGCCTGGGCGACGCTGCCCTGGTGATTGCCGCTGGTGAAGCCGATGAGCGTGCCGCTGCCCTGCCGTCGCATCACGCCGGAGGCGGCGCGGAAGACGGTGAAGGTGCCTTTGAGGTGGGTGGCGACGACCGAGTCCCACTCCTCCTCGGTCATGTTGAAGATCATGCGCTCGCGGAGGATGCCGGCGCCGCACACGACGCCGTCGAGCCTGCCGTAGCGGGCGAGCGCGGTGTCGACGATCCGTTGCCCGCCGGCCATCGTCGAGACGTCGTCCGCGACGGCGGTGGCCTCCCCGCCTTCCGCCTCGATCTCCTTGGCCACGGCGGTGGCGACCTCGCTCGTGGGTTCGTCGCCGGCGACGGAGACCCCGTAGTCGTTCACCACGACCTTGGCGCCCTCGGCGGCGCAGGCCAGGGCGACGGCCCTGCCGATGCCCCGCCCGGCCCCGGTGACCGCGACCACCTTGTCGTTGAGGAAGTTCGCCACGGCACTGCCCCTTCCCGCAGTTCCTGACGGTCCGTTAGATTTTTGGGCAGCGCGGGCACGAGCACAAGACCCGGCACCGCACCCTCCGGGCGGGGATGCGCGGCCGCGATCAGGAGGGGAACCCATGCCGCTGCCGAGCGAGTTCCACGAGCTGGCCAAGCGCGTGAACAACTGGGGGCGCTGGGGCGAGGAGGACGAGATCGGAACCCTCAACCTCATCACGGACGCCGTCGTGCGCGAGGCGGCGGCGACCGTCACCAGTGGGCGCCGCATCCCGCTGGCTCTTCCCCTGCAGCAGGACGGGGTGCAGACGGGAGTCATTCCGGGCCGCGTCAATCCGCTGCACACCATGGTGGCCATCAACGCCGAGATCTTCGGCCCGGGGACCGTCGCCACCAGCGACGACGTCGTCACCATGGGCCTCCAGGCGGCCACACACTGGGACGGGCTCGCACATGTCTCCCACAGTGGGCTGCTGTACAACGGCCGCCCGGCGGACTCGGTGACCGCTCATGGCCGCGCCGCCTTCAGCGGCGTGGAGAAGGCCGGCCACATCGTCTCGCGGGGTGTTCTGCTCGACGTGGCCCGCGCCCTGGGGGTGGACCGGCTCGACGGCGGACACGCGGTGACTCCGCAGGACCTGGAGGCCGCGGAGGAGCTTGCCGGGGTCCGGGTGCGATCCGGCGACATCGCGCTGGTGCGCACTGGCCAGATCCAGCTCTACCTCGGCGGTGACAAGCAGGCGTACGCCTATCCTTCGCCCGGCTTTTCGATCCGCGCGCCCGAATGGTTCCACGCCCGCGACGTCGCCGCCGTCGCCAACGACACCCTGACCTTCGAGATCTTCCCGCCCGAGATCGAGAACCTGTGGATGCCGGTGCACGCCCTGGACCTGGTGGAGATGGGCATGCCGCAAGGCCAGAACTGGAACCTGGAGGCGCTGTCGGAGGCCTGCGCCGAGCAACGGCGTTACGCGTTCCTGCTGGCAGCGATGCCGGAGCCGTTCGTGGGCGGGACGGGCACGCCGGTGGCACCGGTCGCCGTCCTGTGAGTGCGGGCACGCAACGCCGGGCGGGTACGGGCGTCGGAGCCCGGCAGGCGAAGAGACGGGCGGGCGGCGGCGCACCGATGCGCACCCCGAGCACGGCACCTGTGCGCCGCCACCCAGCTCCGGCGCCTTAAGCCCTGTCGTCGCGCCGGCCGCGACCCGCACTCGCCAAGGCAGCCCCGCACAGCCGGGCCTCTCGACGTCCCCTCGCAGCGAATCGCTGCATCCAAGGGTGATCACCCGAACACTTCACGTCAACACCTGGTCTGGACTTTGTCGACTACGCCCGATTTGTCGCGGCGTGTTGTGGCTCGAAAGCACCAGTCCAGCAGGCGGCGCGACGGTCCACCTCGCACCAGATGCGCTTGCCGGCCCCGTCCCGCTGCCAGCCCCAGCGATCGGCGAGACCGTCGACCAGCTCCAACCCCCTGCCACCGGTGTCCTCACCCTCGGCGTGCCGACGCCTGGGCGGGCGGGCACTGGTGTCGGCCACCTCGACCCGCACCGGGCCGGTGCCGGGCAGGAGCATCCGCAGGACCGCCGGACACCCCGTGTGCACCACGGCATTGGTGACCAGCTCCGAGATCAGCAGGATCAGCGTCTCGGCCAGGGGCTCGTCCGCCCCTATCCCCGATCCTGCGAGCCGCGACCGCGCCCACCTGCGAGCCCGCCCCACTTCCGCGGGATCGGCCCCGACCTCCATCTGCACCTGAAGCACATGCACCGCTCACACCACCCGAACCGGCGGACCCAACGCCTCACGCCTCGACGAGATCACGGTCAGTGACCCCCCGTCGACACAGCATGGTTGACGTACGGTTACCTCAACAAGCGCTTCCGGCATATTCAGACGCAACGGCGTATGCGTCCGGCATACTGTGCGGCGCACTTGATGAGGGGTCGAACATCGAGGCGCCTTCCGCCCCGGAACGCACTGCACGAAGGGCACTCCGGCACCGACTGTCACCGCTGTGGCGACACCGTTTTTATTGCGCCTCTGAACCACTCGCACCTCACGGAGAGTACCCGAGAGATGCAACGACTCCACACAGTGACGAGTTACTGGAAGAAATCGCGTCGATATCGACACTGAGTGACTGTCGATCGGGTCAAGAGCGGCAATTCACCCACATCCTTCACAGCGAATCATTTGGGTCATTCGCGATTTCCTGCCCGCAATTCCCGGACTCGTCGAGGAGTGCGCCGGCCAGCAGTTCCTCGGCGTCACCGGCCGAGCACCACTGGGCGGCCCGCAGCCAGGCACGTTTCAGGTACGGATGGACGTCCGCCTCCCAGGTGAACCCGATACCGCCATGCAGTTGCAAACAGTCACGGGCATTGCGGACAGCAGCCTCGTCGGCGAGCAATTTGGCCGCAGCGATCTCACCATGAGTAGCGGTCAGGGCCGCTGCATAGACGCTAGCGCGTGCGATTTCCGTACGCACGAGCATCTGTGCGCACACGTGCTGCACGGCTTGAAAGGCGCCGACAGGGCGCCCGAACTGCCGCCTTCGCGTCACATGGGAGACGGCCATCTCCAGTGTCCGGGCAGCATTGCCGAGTTGGAGCGCCGCTGTGAGCAGGGCCGCTTCCGCCCTCGTACGGGCCGGCTTCCCGGCCACCTCCACGGCCGGCGACCTTGGGTGCGGCAGGGGGAGTTCCACCAGGTGCAGGGGGGTCGTCGGATCGACGGAGTGCAGCGGGCGGGCGGAGAGCACCACCGGCCCCGTACCTTCGGCGGTCGGCAGCACTCGGACCGCCGCGTCGTCGAGGAGCAGGACGGCGTCGGCTGCGGCAAGGTGTTCGACCGTTCCGGAGCGGTCGGGTGCCGTCACGACGGCTTGCCCCTCGGCCGCACCGGGCACCGACCCGGCCGCCAGTTGCGTGGCCACCACGGGTCCCGGCAGGAGGCAGCGCCCCGCCTCCTCCAGGACGAGAACGGCCTCCGCAAGCCCCAGGCCGGCCCCGCCCGCCTCCGCCGGCAGCCGCAAGGAGAAGAAGCCGGCCTCGCCCAACTGCTGCCACAGGGCCCGGTCCGGTCCGTCGTGCGGTGCAGCGGTGTCCACTGCTGCGCGCAGCCGTTCACGGGGGAAGCGGGCCGCCAGCAGGGCCCGGGCGGCCGACTGCACGGAGCGCTGGTCGTCGTTCAGCCGGAAGTGCAAGGCCGCTCACCGTCCCCGGGGCAGGCCGAGAACGCGCTCGGCGATGATGTTCTGCTGGATCTGCGAGGTGCCCGCGGCGATGGTGTAGGAGAGGGACGACAGCCGTCCCGTCGTCCACTCGTGCCCGGCGTCCAGCGCCCGAGGACCGAGCACCTCGGCAGCCGCGTCGTAGAGCTCCTGGCGCGCCTGCGAGTAGCGCAGCTTGAAGACGGAGCCGCCCACCCCCGGCGCCCCGCTGCCGCCCTCCCGCAAACTCGCCTCGGCCTCGCTGACGTTCCACTGCACCAGGCGCCACAGGGCAAGAAGCTCGGCGTTGAGCCTGCCGAGCCTGCGCCGCAGGACGGCGTCCTGCCATCGGCCGTTGTCGTGTGCTTCCCGGGCGATCCGGACCAGGGTGCGCCGGCAGGCGATCACCTCGCCGGCGAACGCGGTGCCGCGCTCGAAGGCGAGGGTGACCATGCAGACGCGCCAGCCGTCGTTCTCGGCGCCCACACGGTGGGCGACGGGCACCCGCACCCCGTCGAGGAAGACCTCCGCGAACTCGGCCGTCCCCGTGAGGGTGCGCAGCGGGCGGACGGTGATGCCGGGCGCGTCCATCGGCATCACCAGCCAGGACAGGCCCTTGTGGCCGGGGGCGTCCGGGTCGGTGCGCACCAGCAGTTCGCACCAGTCGGCCACCTGGGCGTGGGAGGTCCACACCTTGCTGCCGGTGACGACGTACGCGTCGCCGTCGCGCACCGCCCGCGTGCGCAGGGAGGCGAGGTCCGAGCCGGCCTCGGGTTCGGAGAAGCCCTGGCACCACACCTCCTCGCCGCGCAGGATCGGCGGCAGCCAGCGCGCCTTCTGCGCGGCCGTGCCCTCGGCGGCGATGGTGGGGCCGGCGTGGAGCAGCCCGACGAAGTTCGCTCCGACATAGGGGGCGCCGGCCCGTTCGGTCTCCTCCAGGAAGATCAGGTGCCGGGTGGGGCCGGCACCGCCGCCGCCCGCGTCGGCCGGCCAGTGCAGTCCGGCGTACCCCGCGTCGTACAACGCCCGCTGCCAGGCGCAGTCGTAGGCCCGGCGGGCGGGCCAGTCGGCCGGGTCCGGCGGGGTGGGCAGTGCGGGCAGCGTCTCGCGCAGCCAGCGCCGCAGCCGCGCCCGGAACGCCTCCTCTTGTGGGGTGCTGGTGAGGTCCACGGTGCTCAGGCCCCCGCACCGTCGGGGCCGCAGGCGAGGTCGAGGCCGAGCATGCGGATGGCGTTGCCGCGCAGGATCTTGTGGACGGTGACGTCGTCGAGACCCCGCACGTGGTCGAGGGCGACCTGGCGGGTGTGGGGCCAGGTGGAGTCGACGTGGGGGTAGTCGGTCTCGAAGGTGGCGTTGTCGCGCCCGACGGCATCCAGGGAGGCGACGCCGTGCTTGTCGCGGAAGAAGCAGCAGAAGACCTGGCGGTAGTAGTAGCTGGAGGGCGGTTCGGGCACCAGGTCGCGCACCCCGCCCCAGGCCCGGTGCTCGCGCCAGACGTCGTCGGCGCGCTCCAGGGCGTAGGGGATCCAGCCCATCTGTCCCTCGCTGTAGGCGAGCTTGAGGCGGGGGAAGCGGACGAGGACGCCGCTGAAGAGGAAGTCGGCGAGCGAGGCCATGGCGTTGTTGAAGGACAGCGTGGCCTGCACGGCAGGCGGAGCGTCGGGGGAGGCGGCCGGCATCTGCGAGGAGGAGCCGATGTGCATGCACACCACCGTGCCGGTGTCCTGGCAGGCGGCGAAGAAGGGATCCCAGTAACCGGTGTGGATGCTGGGCAGCCCCAGATGGGTGGGCAGCTCGCTGAAGGTGACCGCGCGCACCCCCCGCGCGGCGTTGCGCTCGATCTCCGCCACCGCCAGGCGGACGTCCCACAGCGGGATCAGGCACAGGGGGATCAGCCGGCCTCCGCTGTCACCGCACCATTCCTGGACCATCCAGTCGTTGTAGGCGCGCACGCAGGCGAGCGCGACCTCCTTGTCCGCGGCCTCGGCGAAGGTCTGTCCGCAGAACCGCGGGAACGTCGGGAAGCACAACGATGCCTCCACGTGCCCCACGTCCATGTCCTTCAGGCGCTCGCCCGGGTCCCAGCAGCCGGGGCGCATGTCCGCGCGCGTGATGCCCTCCAGCGTCATCGCGTCCCGGTCGAAGCCCACCGCGGCGATCACCCGCTTGTACGGGAACAGGCTCCCCTCGTACTCCCACCAGTCCGTGGGCTCGCCCTCCGGGTCGGTGGTGAAGCGGTACCGGCCCCCCACGTACGCGAGCTCGCCGATTCCGGCGGTCAGCGGCTTCGGACCCCGCTCGCGGTACTTCGCCGGCAGCCAGGTGTCGAAGAGATGCGCCGGCTCGATGACGTGGTCGTCGACGCTGACGATGCGCGGCAGGTCCATGAGCACACCTCGCAATCTGACAGACCGTCAGTTAGTCGGAGGCTAGCCCGCACCCCCTGGACCGGCAAGGCACGGCGACCTACGCTCCACGACATTGCTGACGCACCATCAGGTGCGGGCCCGACGTCCTGGGGGTCGCCGTGCAGCACGTCATCACCGCTGAGGAGCCCGCCGGGGAGTCCGCCGGGGGCCTCGACCGCTCCCCCACCCTGTGGGAGCTCCTGACCCGCCGTGCCGCCCTCACCCCGGATGCACCGGCCTTCGTCCAGGCCGACTCGCCGGCCGCCGACGGCCCGGCCGGCGACCGGCGGATCACCTTCGGCGCCCTGCCCACCCGCGCCGAGGCGGTCGCCGCCTGGCTGCACCTGCTGGGCGTGCGGCCGGGCAGCCGGTTCGTCTGGCAGCTGCCCACCCGCATCGAGACCGTCGTCCTCAGCTTCGCGCTGGCGCGGCTCGGGGCGGTCCAGTCGCCCCTCGTCCCCGCCTACCGCGACCGCGAGGCCGGGCACGCGCTGCGGGCGACGGGTGCCGCCTTCCTCGCGGTGCCCGGGGTGCTGCGGGGCTTCGACCACACGGCGATGGCCCGCCGCCTGGCCCGCGCCCTGCCCGTGCCCCCGCTCGTCGTGACCGCCTACGACGCCCTGCCGGAGGCGGACCCCGCGCCGTTGCCGCCCCCGCCCACCGACGGCACGGAGGTCCGCTGGATCCACTGGACCTCCGGCACCACGGCCGACCCCAAAGGCGTCCTGCACTCGGACCGGAGCCTGATCGCCGCCGGGGCCCACCTCGCCGACGCGCTCGGAAGGACGGCCGCCGACGTGGGGTCCATGGCCTTCCCCTACGCGCACGTGGCGGGCCCGGACTACACGGTCATGGCGCTGCTGCGCGGCTTCCCGGTGGTGCTCTTCGAGCATTTCTCGCTGCCCGGCTCGCTGGGCGCCTACCGCCGCCACGGGGTGACGTTGGCCGGCGGCTCCACCGCGTTCTACTCGATGTTCCTCGCCGAGCAGCGCAAGGATCCCGGCCGCCGGATCATCCCCACCCTGAGGATGCTGGCGGGCGGCGGGGCGCCCAGGCCGCCGCAGCTGTACGACGAGGTGGTCCGCGAGCTGGGGTGCCGGCTCCTGCACGGGTACGGCATGACCGAGGCCCCCACCATCACCATGGGCCGCCCGCAGGACCCGCAGGAGCGGCTGGCCGGCACCGAGGGGCGGCCACCGCGGTCGGGCATGGAGATCCGCATCATCGCGCCGGACAGCACCACGGCACCCGCCGGCAGCGACGGGGAGGTGTGCCTGCGCGGGGAGGCGGTGTGCCGGGGCTACCTCGACCCCGCCCACACGGCCGAGGCGTTCGATGCCGACGGCTTCCTGCACACCGGCGACCGCGGGCACCTCACCGACGACGGCTTCCTCGTCCTGACCGGACGGCTGAAGGACGTCATCATCCGCAAAGGGGAGAACATCTCCGCGCAGGAGATCGAGCAGCTCCTCCACCGCCACCCGGATGTGGAGGACTGCGCCGTCATCGGCCTGCCGGACGCCGAGCGCGGCGAGCGCGTGTGCGCGGTCGTGCAGCAGCCGGCCGGGGCCCGGCCGCTGGCCCTCCGGGACGTCACGGACCATCTGCGCGCCGCCGGACTGGCCGTCCACAAGCTGCCCGAGCAGCTGGAGGTCGTCGCCGAGCTGCCGCGCAGCGGGACCCTGCACAAGGTGCTCAAGCAGCCGCTGCGCGAGCGGTTCTCGGCTCAGCCACCGGCGCGGTAGCTGGAGCGGGCCTGCTCGAAGAAGGTGTCGACCGAGCGCTGTTCGTCGATCGGTCCGCGCACCTGGATGACGTGGAAGCGGTCCCCCATCAGTACGGCGGCGTTGCGCACGTACACCTGACGGCCGCTGCTGTCGTTCCAGTTGAACGCGCCCTCGGCCGCTGCGGTGGTGCCGACGTCGACGCGCTTGAGGCCCGAGGCGCCCGACCACGACGACGAGCGGTAGGGGGCCAGCTCCGGTTCCTTGTCCTGCTGGTAGGCCATGGGGTCACGGCCGAACTCCGCCGCCTTGTCCCTGCCCGGCACCACGATCAGCTCGTAGTCGCCGCCGACGTAGACGACCTGGCCGCGCTCGTTGGCACCGCGGCGCTGCCAGTCCCGGGCGACGGAGACGGAGAAGCCCTCCGGGTCCGTGCGCAGGCCGAAGCCCTTGGCCGGGGCACCGGCCGCCGCGCCGCCCGCGGACGCCTGGTCCAGGATGTCCGCCGCGGCGCTGTTCCCCGGCGCCGCGCTCACGGCACCGGCCGAGCCCGTGCGGTCGCTCGGCGCCCGGTCGGCACTGTCGTCCGCGCGCGGCATGAACAGCAGGGCGTAGACCACGGCGCCGATGAGCGTGAGCAGGATGAGGCCCACGAGCAGCCGGCCGAGGCGGTAGGGGGCCGGGGCGGTGCGTACGTCCTCCTGGCGCAGGTGCCCGGTGGTCTCCGCCGGACCGCGCTCCGCCTCGCGCGCGGTGCGCTTGTGGCGCCCGTGCACCACGGCCTGCCGGGCGGCCCCGGCCGGGGCCCGGCCACGGCGGCGCCGGACCAGCTCGCCGCGGCGCCGCACGACCGGCAGTCGGCGCGCCTCGGCCGCGGGCGCGCCGATCGAGGGCACCGTGACCGTACGGCTTCCCAGGTCGGGCTCGGGTGCGGAGCGGATCAGGGAGCGCAGCCAGCCGCGCAGTTCCTCGAAGTCGGGGCGCTCCGCCGGGTCCTTGCGCATGAGGGACTCCACGACGGGCCGCAGCGCACCGCACTCCTCGGCGTACGCGGGCGGCTCGGCGCACACGACCTGGACGAGCTCGGCCGTGCTGTCCTCCGGGTAGGGGGCGTGCCCCTGCACGGCGCGGAAGAGCAGGGCGCCCAGCGCCCACAGGTCGGCGGCGGGGCCGACGGGCGGGGCGAGCTGCCAGTTCTCCTGCACGGGCCAGGCCTGTTCGGGCGCCCAGCGCTCGGTGACGGCGCCCACGACGAGCATGCGGGCCTGGCGGGCCCGTTCGGCGGCGAGGGCGTCGGCCGGTCCGGCCGGCAGGTCCCAGCCGCCCCGGGCCGCCGTCCCGGGCGACGTGGCCGGCTGTGGGGCGGCATCCTTGCGGCCCGGCTCCGGCTCCGGGCCGGGCAGCAGGGCGTCCGGCCGGCCCGGCGGGGTGCTCTCGGGCGCGGGCGCGGTGCCGCTGGCGGCGCTGCCGCCGCCCCAGGTCGAGGCCCCGGTGGCCGGTGCGGCTCCGGCCCGGGCCGCCGCCTTCGCGGCGGCGGCGCGGGCGGCCGCGTGATAGGCGGCGATGGCACCGGACCGCACGGCGCGGGGGTCGAGCCCGCCGGTGCGCCCCGGGCCGGCGCCGTCGCGCCCGGGCCCACCGGCGGCCCCTTGGTCGCGGTACGCGGGCCCGCCCTGCCGCGGCACGGCGGCGGCCCCGCCGCCGGCCGTCGCGCCGGCCGTCCCGCCACGGTTCGCCGCAGGGCCCGGGGGCACGGCGTTCGTCTGCGGCACGCGGGGGCGGGGGACGGGGTCGTAGCCGCAGAGGGCCTCCTCGGCCGCGCCCGCGGCCAGACCGGTGAGGATGGCGCGGCCGTCGTCGCAGATGAGGACCGTGCGGGCGGTGATGTTGCGGTGCGTCCAGCCCTGGTTGTGCAGGGTCCGCAGGGCGGTCAGGACGTCGGCGGCCACCTCGGCCGCCCGGTGCGGGCTCAGCGTGCGCTCGGCGAGGACGGCGGCCAGCGGGCGTGCGGAGACCAGTTCGCTGACGACCCAGAGGCTGCCGGCCTCGACGAAGACGTGGAAGACCTGGTCGAGCCGGGGGTGGTCGGGGATCTGCGCGGCGGCGGTGGCGGCCGTCAGGGCCCGGCGCACCGCGGGGCCGTCGGCGCCCCGGCCCCGTCGTACGCCGCGGCGCGGGGCGTCCTCCCCCACGGCCTCCGCGCCCAAGGCATCCGCGCCCACGACCTCCGCGTCGACGACCTCCGGCAGCGGCACCTGCCGGACGAGGACCTCCTGGCCGCTGTAGGTGTCGAAGGCTCTCGTCTCGACGAACTCGTACGCATCGGACGGGGGCTGCGGCAGACGGTAGCGGTCGGCGAGCACCCGGCCCGCGTAGTCGTCCACGACGCCTCCCCGATCGTGCGATCCCCTCGTGCCCACCGTGCGGCCCGGCACTGCCCCGAACGACCGTCAAAGGCGGTCGGCACGCGACGCTTTGACGGGCGCCTCGCGGTCCCGTACGGATGCGTACGGTCCCCGGTCCTTCACGATACGTGCCGGGCCGGCCCCTCAGGGCCCGTACGGCTCAGTACGTCCCGGCCGGTCCGCCGGCGGCCGGGGTGCCCGGGGTGGTCAGCACGAGCGCGGCCTTCTTGTGCGGCGCGGGGGAGCCGCCCTTGTCCTCGTCCTTGCCGCCGCTCAGGGAGATGGCGAGCACGGTGCCGATGACGACGAGGACGACGACGACCGCCGCCGCGAGCAGGACCTTGCGCGGGACGACGTCGGTGAGGGAGGCCCGGCCGTACGTCGTGCCGCCGCGCAGGCCACGGGCGCCCCGGGCGCCGGCGGCGACGCTGCCCACGCGCAGCTTCAGGGGCTGCCCGGACTCCTCCGAGCGCGCGGCCGACGCGCTCACCGCGTCGATGTCCTGCAGGGGCCGGAAGGCGCCGCGGTGGCGCGCTCCGGCGCCGTCGCCGGAGCGCGCGGCGCCCGTGCGCCCGGCCGAACCGGCCGAACCGGCCGGGCCGGCCGGGCCGGCCGCCGGGGACGAGCCCGCCGCACCCCGCGGCAGGGAGGGTGCGGAGGACGGCGTGCGCTGCGTGCGCTCCCCGCCGGACTCCCGCTTGCCCGCCTTCGCCGGCGCGGCGGACGCGCCGCCCGCGGCGCGGGCCGGCTTGTCCGGTATGGACGGCATGGCGATCGCCTGCGTCGCCTCCAGGTCCGGGTCGCGCTTCGGCTTCTTCACCAGGTGCTCGTCGGGGGCGTTGACCGCGTCCGTCAGCAGGGCGCGGGCACCGGCCTCGTCCAGGCGCTTGTGGGCGTCCTTGGCCAGCAGGCCGTACATGACCTCGGCCAGCGGGCCGGCGTTCTTCGGCGGGCCCAGCGGCTCGGTCATCACGGCGGTCAGGGTCGCTATGGCCGACCCCTTGTCGTACGGCGGCGCGCCCTCGACGGCCGCGTACAGCAGGCCGCCCAGCGACCACAGGTCGGCCGGCGGGCCCGGCTTCTGGCCCCGGGCGCGCTCGGGGGAGATGTAGGAGGGGGCGCCCACCAGCATGCCGGTGGAGGTGACGGAGGGGTCGCCCTCGACCTGGGCGATGCCGAAGTCGGTGAGGACGACGCGGCCGTCGTCCGCGATGAGCACGTTGGACGGCTTCACGTCGCGGTGCAGGATGCCCTCGCGGTGGGCGGCCCGCAGCACGTCGAGGACGGCGAGGCCGACTTCGGCGGCTCGGCGCCAGTGCAGCGGACCGTCCTCGCGGATGACGTCGGCGAGCGAGCGGCCCTCGATGAGCTCCATGACGATCCACGGCCGGTCGTCCTCGTGGACGACGTCGTAGACCGTGACGGCGCCGGCGCTGCGGATGCGGGCGATGGCCTTGGCCTCGCGCAGCGTGCGCGTGATGAGGCGTCGCTTCTCGTCCTCGTCGATGTTGGCCGGAAAACGCAGCTCCTTCACTGCGACGACCCGGCCCAGGGTCTCGTCCGTGGCACGCCAGACGGTGCCCATACCACCGCGCCCGAGGACGCCTCCGAGGCGATAACGCCCGGCGAGGAGGCGCCCTGTCGTGCCCTGCGTCTGCTCCGCCTCCGACATGCGTCCCCTCTGGCAATCAGCTCTGCGACCAACCGACCCTGGCAGAGCGACCATTGTCTCTCATCCGCGGACCGGTGGAAGGCCAGGGTCCGAGAGCCCCGGTGACGAGTGCATGCCGAGGTGCCCGGCGACGCCTCCGCGGCTCCCTTTGGGAGGACTTCCTTCCGGAACGTCCGGTTCCCGTTGCTGCCGCCCTGTCACAAGACGGTCACCGCCAGCCCTTACGCGCCACTCACACCGGCTGGATGTCCGGCGCCCCCAGCCGGGCCGCGTCCGCCGTCAGGTCGTCCGGCTGGCGCTGCGACTCGCGTTCGGCCTCCACGCGCTTCTCGTAGTGCTCGACCTCCTTGTCGACCTGGGACGCGTCCCAGCCCAGCACCGGCGCGATGAGCTCGGCGACCTCGCGGGCGCAGCGCGTACCGCGGTCGAAGGTCTCGATGGAGATCCGCGTGCGCCGGGTCAGCACGTCGTCCAGGTGCCGCGCCCCCTCGTGCGAGGCCGCGTAGACGACTTCCGCCCGCAGGTAGTCGTCGGCGCCCGTCAGCGGCTCGCCCAGCGACGGGTCGGCGGTGACGTAGGCGAGCACCTCGTCGACCAGCGACCCGTAGCGGTTGAGCAGGTGTTCGACGCGGGCCACGTGCAGGCCCGTGCGCACCGCGAGCCGTGCCCGGCCGTTCCACAGCGCCCGGTAGCCCTCGGCGCCCACGAGCGGCACGTCCTCGGTGACGCAGTCGGCGACCCGCTGCGAGAGCCCGTGCACGGCCTCGTCCACGGCGTCCTTGGCCATCACGCGGTACGTGGTGTACTTGCCGCCCGCCACGACCACCAGCCCCGGCACCGGGTGGGCCACCGTGTGCTCGCGCGAGAGCTTGCTCGTCGCGTCCGACTCGCCGGCCAGCAGCGGGCGCAGCCCCGCGTAGACACCCTGCACGTCGTCGCGGGTGAGCGGCACGCCCAGCACCGAGTTGACGTGTTCGAGCAGGTAGTCGATGTCGGCACTGGAGGCGGCCGGGTGGGCCTTGTCCAGGTCCCAGTCGGTGTCCGTCGTACCGATGATCCAGTGCCTGCCCCAGGGGATGACGAAGAGCACGCTCTTCTCGGTACGCAGGATCAGCCCGGTGGTGGAGTGGATGCGGTCCTTGGGCACTACCAGGTGGATGCCCTTGGAGGCCCGCACGTGGAACTGGCCGCGCTCGGCGATGAGCTGCTGGGTGTCGTCCGTCCACACGCCCGTGGCGTTGACGACCTGCCGGGCACGGATCTCGAACTCGCCGCCCTGTTCGAGGTCGCGCACCCGGGCACCGACCACCCGCTCGCCCTCGCGCAGGAAGCCCACCACCCGCGCGCGGTTGGCGGCATCGGCGCCGTAGGCGGCGGCAGTGCGCACGAGGGTGGTGACGTAGCGGGCGTCGTCCATCTGCGCGTCGTAGTACTGCAGGGCGCCCACCAGGGCGTCCCTGCGCAGGCAGGGTGCCACCCGCAGCGCCTTGCGGCGGCTGAGGTGGCGGTGCACCGGCAGCCCGCGGCCGTGCCCGGACGACAGCGACATCGCGTCGTACAGCGCCACGCCCGAGCCGGCGTACAGGCGCTCCCATCCTCTGTGCTGCAGCGGGTAGAGGAAGGGCACCGGCTTGACCAGGTGCGGGGCCAGGCGCTGCAGCAGCAGGCCGCGCTCCTTGAGCGCCTCGCGCACCAGGGCGAAGTCGAGCATCTCCAGATAGCGCAGACCGCCGTGGATGAGCTTGCTGGAGCGGCTGGAGGTGCCCGCGGCCCAGTCCCGGGCCTCGACGAGGCCGGTCGCGAGCCCACGGGTGGCCGCGTCCAGCGCGGTGCCGGCGCCCACGACGCCGCCGCCGACCACCAGGATGTCCAGTTCCCGCTCCGCCATCCGGGCGAGCGCCTCGCCGCGCTCGGCCGGCCCGAGTGTCGCTGTCCTCACCACTGCCTCCCGCCTGGCCGCTTCCGCGTACCCGCCGCGCGGGCGAGTACCCGTCCTCTCTTCGATGCTGCCCCAGATCGGCCGCCCGGGCCGTGCGCGAGCCGCCCGGCCGGGGCCCCGGACACCACACCCGGCACACCTGGGCAATACCGGATATCAGTCATATATCCGCCTAACCTGATGTAACGGCCGAGCCCCGCCGGACGTCCCCCTTCCGGGAAGGACCGCATCGCCCCATGCCCGCCGCCATGCCCGCAGACCTCGCCGTCATCGGCCTAGGCCACCTCGGCCTCCCGCTCGCCCGGGCCGCGACCGACGCCGCCATCCCCACCGTCGGCTACGACACCGACGCCCGCACGGTCGCCGAGCTGCGCGCGGGCCGGGTGCCCTCCGGCGGCGCCGACGGCTTCACCGCGGGAGTCGTGCGCCGGATGGTCGCCGCCGGCTTCCGCGCCACCACCGAGGACGCCGAGCTCGGCAGGGTCCGTACGGCCGTGATCTGCGCACCCACCCGGCTGGGCGAGGACCGGGCACTGGACCTCGGCGCCGTCGGCGACGCCGCCCGCGCCCTGGCTCCCCGGCTGCGGCCGAACACCACTGTTGTCCTGGAGTCCACCGTCTACCCGGGCGCCACGGAGGAATACCTGCGTCCCATCCTCGAAAGCGGCTCCGGGCTGCGCGCGGGCCGCGACTTCCACCTGGCCTACTCCCCCGGCCGCCTGGACCCGGGCAACCGCCTCCACGGCCTGGCCAACACCCCCAAGGTCATCGGCGGCCTGACCCCCGCCTGCACCGAGGCCGCCGCCGCCTTCTACGGGCGGATCTGCGAAAAGGTCGTCCGGGCCCGCGGCCCGCGCGAGGCGGAGGCCGTCAAGATGCTGGAGAGCAACTACCGGCACGTCAACATCGCGCTGGCGAACGAGATGGCCGTCTTCTGCCACGACATCGGCATCGACCTGTGGGACGTCCTGCGCTGTGCCGAGACCAAGCCGTTCGGCTTCCAGGCCTTCCGCCCCGGTCCCGGCGTCGGCGGCCACGGCGTGCCCATCGACCCCGGCGCTCTGCCCTCCTACCGCAGCCGTGGCCTCGGCGACCCGCTGCGCCTGGTGGAGATGGCCCAGGAGATCAACGGGCGCATGCCCCGCTACGTCATCCAGCGCTGCGCCGCGCTCCTCAACGAGCACGGCAAGTCCGCGCGCGGCGCCCGCGTCCTGCTGCTGGGCGTCAGCTACAAGCCCGACGTCGCCGACCAGGAGGGCTCGCCGGCCCACGAGATCGCGGTCCGGCTGATGAAGATGGGCGCCCTGCTGAGCTACCACGACCCCTACGCCGCCCACTGGCACGTACTGGGCCGGCCCGTGCCGCGGGCGGACTGCCTCTACGAGGCCGCGGCCGAGGCGGACCTGACGGTGCTTCTGCAGCACCACTGCACGTACGACCTGCAGGGGCTCGCGGTCAAGGCGCAGCTGCTGCTGGACACCCGGGGCGCGAGCCCCGCCGGTTCGGCACACCGCCTGTAGGGCGGGTGCGCCGGAAGGCGCCTAGAGGCGGCCGGTGGAGAGCATCCGCGGCTGGGCGTCGAGCACCGTCCGCAGCGAGGCGAAGTTCTCCACGCAGCGGCCCGTGCCCACCGCGACGCAGTCCAGCGGGTCGTCCGCGATGAGCACCGGGATGTCCAGCTCGCGGCTGAGCCGCACGTCCAGCCCGCGCAGCAGTGCACCGCCGCCGGTCAGGACGATGCCGCGGTCCATGATGTCGCCGGAGAGCTCCGGCGGCGTCTCGTCGAGGGTCTGGCGCACGGCCATCACGATCGCGTCCACCGGCTCGGTGAGCGCGTGGCGGATCTCGTCGGCCGTCAGCTCCAGCGTCTTGGGCAGGCCGCTGACCTGGTCGCGGCCGCGGATGGTGGTGCGGTCCGAGGGCGCGAGGCCCTGGGTCTCCTCGGAGTCGCCGATCGCGCCGTTGGCGGGGGCCCAGTAGACCGGCGAGGCCGAGCCGATGGTCATCTTGAGCTCCTCGGCGGTGCGCTCACCGATCGCGAGGGCGTACTCCTTCTTGACGTACGACATGATGGCCGCGTCCATCGCGTCGCCCGCCGTGCGCACCGAGCGGGCGGTGACGATGCCGCCCAGCGAGATGACGGCGACCTCGGTGGTGCCGCCGCCGATGTCGACGACCATGCAGCCGGTCGGCTCGCTGACCGGCAGCCCCGCGCCGATCGCCGCCGCCATGGGCTCCTCCACCAGGTGCACCGCCCGGGCCCCGGCCTGGGAGGCGGCCTCGATGACCGCGCGCCGCTCGACGCCGGTGATGCCGGAGGGCACGCACACCACGACCCGCGGCCGCGAGAAGAAGCGGTTGCCCATCACCTTCTTGATGAAGTGCCGCAGCATCCGCTCGGCCACCTCGAAGTCGGCTATGACGCCGTCCCGCAGGGGGCGTATGGCGACGATGTTGGAGGGGGTCCGACCGATGGTCTCCTTGGCTTCCGAGCCGACGGAGAGCACACTGCCGTCTTCGGCGTTGACGGCGACGACCGAGGGCTCGTTGAGCACCACTCCCTTGCCCCGTACGTACACCAGCGTGTTCGCGGTGCCGAGGTCGATGCCCATGTCCCTGCCGCTGAACGACTTGCTTTGCGCCATAAGTCGCCAGTATTCCCTACGATCGAACCTTTATATGGCGCTCCTTTATACGGCACTGACGAACCGCCGACGAACAGTTCAGGCAAGACGAAGGGCCCGCACCGCGCCGTGGCGGTACGGGCCCGTTCGAAAGCCGACAGGGCGTGGCGTCAGCGGTTGTCGTGCTGCGACGGGGCGACCGTCACCTCGACACGCTGGAACTCCTTGAGCTCGCTGTAGCCGGTGGTGGCCATCGCGCGGCGCAGGGCGCCGAAGAAGTTCATGGAGCCGTCGGGGGTGTGCGAGGGGCCGAGCAGGATCTCCTCGGTGCTGCCGACCACGCCCAGGTTCATGCGCTTGCCGCGCGGCACGTCCTCGTGGACGGCCTCCATGCCCCAGTGGTGGCCGCGGCCCGGCGCGTCGGTGGCGCGGGCGAGCGGGGAGCCCATCATCACGGCGTCGGCACCGCAGGCGATGGCCTTGGGCAGGTCGCCGGACCAGCCCACGCCGCCGTCGGCGATGACGTGCACGTAGCGGCCGCCGGACTCGTCCATGTAGTCGCGGCGGGCGGCGGCCACGTCCGCGACGGCGGTGGCCATCGGGACCTGGATGCCCAGGACGTTGCGGGTGGTGTGGGCGGCGCCGCCGCCGAAGCCGACGAGCACGCCCGCGGCGCCGGTGCGCATCAGGTGCAGGGCCGCGGTGTAGGTGGCGCACCCACCGACGATGACGGGGACGTCGAGCTCGTAGATGAACTGCTTGAGGTTCAGCGGCTCGGCGGCGGACGAGACGTGCTCGGCGGAGACGGTCGTGCCGCGGATGACGAAGATGTCCACGCCGGCGTCGACGACGGCCTTGGAGAACTGGGCGGTGCGCTGCGGGGAGAGCGCGGCGGCGGTCACGACGCCGGAGTCGCGGACCTCCTTGATGCGCTGCCCGATCAGCTCCTCCTTGATCGGGGCGGCGTAGATCTCCTGCAGGCGGCGGGTCGCGGTGCGCTCGTCCAGCTCGGCGATCTCGGCAAGCAGCGGCTCGGGGTCCTCGTAGCGGGTCCACAGGCCCTCGAGGTTGAGCACGCCCAGGCCGCCCAGCTCGCCGATGCGGATGGCGGTCTCGGGGGAGACGACCGAGTCCATGGGGGCGGCCATGAACGGCAGCTCGAAGCGGTAGGCGTCGATCTGCCAGGCGATCGAGACCTCCTTCGGGTCGCGGGTGCGGCGACTGGGGACGACGGCGATGTCGTCGAAGGCGTACGCCCGGCGCCCGCGCTTGCCGCGCCCGATCTCGATCTCAGTCACGTCTGTGGCCTTTCCAATTGCTCTGGCGCTCCGTCTGCCGCATCCAGTATCCCCGAAGCGGCGGAGCCCGCGGCCTGGCGGTCGCGGGCTCCTGCGGCACTGTAGGAAGCTACGGCACTACTACCGGCGGGCGTACTGCATCTCCCGCGGGACGACCCCCGGGCCACCGGCCCGGCGGGCGCCGGGTCAGCGGCGCGAGTAGTTCGGCGCTTCCACCGTCATCTGGATGTCGTGCGGGTGGCTCTCCTTCAGGCCCGCGGAGGTGATCCGCACGAAGCGGCCCTTGTCCTTGAGCTCGGGGACGGTGGCGGAGCCGACGTAGCCCATGGAGGCGCGCAGGCCGCCGACGAGCTGGTGGGCCACCGAGGCCAGCGGGCCGCGGTAGGGCACCTGGCCCTCGATGCCCTCGGGCACCAGCTTGTCCTCGGAGAGGACGTTGTCCTGGAAGTAGCGGTCCTTGGAGTACGACCGGGCCTGGCCACGGGACTGCATCGCGCCCAGCGAGCCCATGCCGCGGTAGGACTTGAACTGCTTGCCGTTGATGAAGACCATCTCGCCCGGCGACTCCTCGCAGCCGGCCAGCAGCGAGCCCAGCATCACGGCGTCGGCACCGGCGGCGATCGCCTTGGCGATGTCGCCGGAGTACTGCAGGCCGCCGTCGCCGATGAGCGGCACGCCGGCCGCGTGGCAGGCCTGGGCGGCCTCGTAGATCGCGGTGACCTGCGGGACGCCGATGCCGGCGACGACGCGGGTGGTGCAGATCGAGCCGGGGCCGACGCCGACCTTGACGCCGTCCGCACCGGCGTCGATGAGCGCCCGGGCGCCGTCGCGGGTGGCGACGTTGCCGCCGACGACGTCGACGTTGATGTTGGACTTGACCTTGGCGATCATGTCGAGGATGCCGCGGCTGTGGCCGTGGGCGCTGTCCACGACGAGGAAGTCCACGCCGGCCTCGACCAGCGCCTGGGCGCGCTCGTACGCCTCGTCGCCCACGCCCACCGCGGCGCCGACGATCAGGCGGCCGCCCGCGTCCTTGGCGGCGTTCGGGTACTTCTCGGCCTTGACGAAGTCCTTGACCGTGATCAGGCCCTTGAGCACGCCGCTGTCGTCGACCAGCGGCAGCTTCTCGATCTTGTGGCGGCGCAGCAGCTCGATGGCGTCCTCGCCGGAGATGCCGACCTTGCCGGTGACCAGCGGCATCGGCGTCATGACCTCGCGCACGGCGCGGGCGCGGTCGGTCTCGAAGGCCATGTCGCGGTTGGTGACGATGCCGAGCAGCTTGCCGGCCTCGTCGGTCACCGGGACGCCGCTGATGCGGAAGCGGGCGCACAGGGCGTCGGCCTCGGCGAGCGTGGCGTCCGGGCGGACGGTGATCGGGTCGGAGACCATGCCGGACTCCGAGCGCTTGACCAGGTCGACCTGGTTGGCCTGGTCCTCGATGGAGAGGTTGCGGTGCAGGACGCCCACGCCGCCCTGGCGGGCCATGGCGATGGCCATGCGGGCCTCGGTGACCTTGTCCATGGCGGCGGACATCAGCGGGATGTTGACCCGCACGTTGCGCGAGACCCGGGAGGAGGTGTCCACGGTGTTCGGCAGGACCTCTGAGGCGCCCGGCAGCAGCAGGACGTCGTCGTATGTCAGACCGAGCATCGCGAATTTCCCGGGCAGTCCGTCGACGTTGTCAGTCATGACACCTTCCCAAATGGTCTTGCCCCAGCGAGGACTCCCATGCTAACGGCCGCCGCAGGGTGTCCCATCCCACGAGGAGTGAGGCCCGCATCACTTGGAGCTTCGTACGACGTGCCGTACGAAGGCACCGCGCGAGGCGGGCGGCTCACTGTTCGGCGAGCGCCCGCAGCCTGCTCAGCGCCCGGTGCTGGGCGACGCGCACGGCACCGGGCGACATGCCCAGCATCTGTCCCGTCTCCTCGGCCGTCAGCCCCACGGCGACACGCAGCAGCACGAGCTCCCGCTGGTTCTCCGGGAGGTTGGCGAGCAGTTTCTTGGCCCACTCGGCATCGCTGCTGAGCAGGGCCCTCTCCTCCGGGCCGAGCGAATCGTCCGGCTGCTCCGGCATCTCGTCGGAGGGCACGGCCGTGCTGCCCGGGTGGCGCATCGCGGCGCGCTGCAGGTCGGCGACCTTGTGGGCGGCGATGGCCACCACGAACGCCTCGAAGGGGCGGCCCGTGTCGCGGTAGCGCGGCAGGGCGCACAGCACCGCGAGGCAGACCTCCTGGGCCAGGTCGTCGACGAAGTGCCGGGCATCGCCCGGCAGGCGGGAGAGCCGCGTGCGGCAGTAGCGCAGCGCGAGCGGGTGCACCAGGGCGAGCAGGTCGTGCGTGGCCCGCCGGTCGCCCTCGGCTGCGCGGGCGACGAGCGCGCCAATGGCTGTCGTGTCGTCGTCGCGCATCGGTCCATGGTGCCGTGAAGCCGGATTCTCCGTGGCACCGCATCCATAGTTGTGCACCGAAGCGTTATGAGCGGGTGCGCCGGCGGTCATCTCCCGCACCTTCCCATCACGCCTGCCCGAGCCGTCCCCGAGGAACTCCATACCTCAAGGATGCGGCAGCGCGCGGGAAACGTGCAGCGGGCCGGGTGGCCGGGGCCTCGGGGGCGGAGCGCACGGCGCCCCGCCCCGCCCGCTCGCCCACCGGAACGGTCCGGCTCACGCCTACCGGACCAGTCCCCAGCGGAAGCCGAGCGCCACGGCGTGCGCACGGTCCGAGGCGCCCAGCTTCTTGAACAGGCGTCGGGCGTGGGTCTTGACGGTGTCCTCGGAGAGGAACAGCTCGCGGCCGATCTCGGCGTTGGAGCGGCCGTGGCTCATGCCCTCCAGCACCTGGATCTCGCGCGCGGTGAGGGTGGGCGCGGCGCCCATCTCGGCGGAGCGCAGCCGGCGCGGGGCCAGCCGCCAGGTGGGGTCGGCGAGCGCCTGGGTCACGGTGGCCCGCAGCTCGGCGCGCGAGGCGTCCTTGTGCAGGTAGCCGCGGGCGCCGGCGGCGACCGCGAGCGCGACGCCGTCGAGGTCCTCGGCGACCGTGAGCATGATGATCCGGGCGCCGGGGTCGGCGGACAGCAGCCGGCGCACGGTCTCCACTCCGCCGAGCCCGGGCATGCGTACGTCCATGAGAATGAGGTCCGAGCGATCGGCGCCCCAGCGGCGGAGGACTTCCTCGCCGTTGGCCGCCGTCGTCACGCGCTCGACGCCGGGCACGGTCGCCACCGCGCGCCGGAGCGCTTCACGGGCAAGCGGGGAGTCGTCGCAGACGAGGACGGATGTCATGGCCGCCCTCCGCAGCTGATGCGCGTCACCTTGAGCCTCCAGAGGCTGGTATTGGTCGTCACCTTGTGCGGTCGACGGCGCCGGGCCCTGCCACCCGCCCGGCTGCTTCATGCGTCAACCGCCTCCGCCCTCTCAACGACGGTCACCCGAAAGAGTTACGGGCTTGGTCGGCCGTGTTCGGCACTCTACGTGAGGGCGCGGACACGGAGCAGGGCGCACGGGGGGCGCCCTGCTCCCGGGCCAAGCTATGCCCCATTTGCCCGGTCGGACCTGTTTTTCTTCCCATTTGCCAGCGTCTGTGGCTAGATTCGCAATGAGTCATATTTTCATCTGCTCATACGGCAGATGGAGAGGCAGGTACCTGCACGGTTCGCTGCGGATCGCTTCGGCGGATTCGACGATCGCTTCGAGGGGACAAGCCATGGCAGATTTCTCCCGCCTCCCCGGCCCCAACGCCGACCTGTGGGACTGGCAGCTCTTGGCCGCCTGCCGAGGAGTGGACAGCTCGCTCTTCTTCCATCCCGAAGGCGAGCGGGGAGCAGCCCGCAGCGCCCGGGAGAACTCCGCCAAGGAGGTCTGCATGCGCTGTCCGGTACGCGCCGAGTGCGCGGCGCACGCGCTGGCGGTCAGGGAGCCCTACGGCGTGTGGGGCGGTCTGACGGAGGACGAGCGCGAGGAGCTCATGGGGCGCGCACGACACCGCCCCATCAACGCAAGCGGCGCGGGCGCGGGCGCGATGACCGCCTGAGCGCCCCTCCGAGCGCCCCCGCACGCATCCGCCGCGACGCGCGGCTCGGCGCGCCCAGCCCCGGCGTACGGCTCGGCGCTGCGCACACGTCGGCGTACGCCTCAGCGCCCCTCAGCGCCCCGCTGCGGCCACCAGACGGTCGAGCATGGCGCCGACCGCCGGCACCCGTGCGAGGTCCGGCAGGGTCAGGGCGACGATCTCGCGGTGCACCACGGGCTCGACCGGCACCGTACGAATGCCCTTGGGCCGGACCGACTCCAGGGCCAGCTCCGGCATGACCGCCACGCCCAGGCCGGCGCCCACCAGCCCGAAGACCGCCGGGTAGTCGTCCGTCGCGAAGTCGATGCGCGGCGTGAAGCCCGTCTCCTCGCAGACCTCCACCAGGTGCCGCCGGCACCGCGGGCAGCCGGCGATCCACGGCTCGCGCTCCAGATCCTGCATCGCGATGCGCTCCGCGCCCGCCAGGCGGTGCCCCTCGGGCACCACGCCGATGAGGCGGTCGCTGAGCAGGGGCCGTACGACGAGGTCGTCCCACTCGGCACCGGCCGCCGGATCGGCTCCGGGCACCTGGGGGTAGCGGAAGGCCAGCGCGATCTCGCAGTCGCCCTCCCGGAGCATCTGCACCGAGCGCGGCGGCTCGGCCTCGACCAGGGAGACGCGGGTGCCCGGGTGGGCGGCGCGCATCTCCGCGAGCGCGGTGGGCACGAGCGTGGAGCTGCCGCTGGGGAAGGACACCAGGCGCACCCGCCCGGCCCGCAGCCCCGCGATCGCCGCGATCTCCTCCTCGGCCGCGGTCAGCCCGGCCAGGATGCCGGAGGCGTGGCGCACCAGGGCCTGGCCGGCCTCGGTCAGGCGCATCTCCCGGCCGGTACGGATCAGCAGCGGGGTGCCGGCCGACTGCTCCAGGGCCTTCATCTGCTGACTGACGGCGGGCTGGGTGCAGCCGAGCTCACGGGCCGCGGCGGAGAAGGACCCGGTGGTGGCCACCGCGCGCAGCACCCTCAGGTGACGAGCCTCGATCATTCTTCGAGCATAAGGCCACCTTGGATCAGGAGGGAAATATCTGTTCGACGCTTTGAGCCGCACCCCATAGGCTTCGGCCATGTACGTGATCTCCGTGAACGTCGGCCGGAACGGCACGCTCGACCGCCCCGGCCACGAGGGCGCCTTCACCCCCGACCTGCCCAGCGGCATCGACAAGCGGCCCGTCGACGGGCCCGTCGCCGTCACCGCGCCCGGCCCGCGGGGCGTGGGCGGCAGCGGCCTCGCCGGGGACGCGATCGCCGACCTGCGCTACCACGGCGGCGACCACCAGGCGGTGTACGCCTTCGCCCGTGAGGACCTCGACGGCTGGGAGCGCGAGCTCGGCCGTCCGCTGCCGGCGGGCTCGTTCGGGGAGAATCTGACGACGCGGGGGCTGGACGTCAACGGGGCGCGCATCGGAGAGCGTTGGCGCATAGGTACGGATCTGCTGCTGGAGGTCTCCGCCCCGCGCATTCCCTGCCGGAAGTTCGCCGACTGGCTCAACGAGGCGGGCTGGGTGCGCCGCTTCACCCAGCAGGCCGCACCGGGGGCGTACCTGCGCGTCCTGGTGCCCGGCACCGTACGGGCGGGCGACCCCGTCACCGTCGAGCACCGCCCCGACCACCAGGTGACGATCGCGTACGCCTTCCGCGCCCTGACCACGGAGCGGGCCCTGCTGCCCGGTCTGCCGGCGGCCGGCGAGGCGCTGCCCCCGCACCTGCGCGAGAAGGCGCTCGCGTACGGCCCGGCACCGGTACCGGCTTCCGCGCCCGCGGAAGCACCCGCCTGAACAAGGGAAACAATGGCGCGAATGTGACGCACGGGTCGTCAGGAAACCGCCGTGGGGCGCCCGCAGGGGCGACGGCACCCCCGGGCGGGCAGCCGGGAGGGCGGCGCGAGCACTAACGTTCCTGTATGACGACTGCACTGATCACGGGAGCCACCGCCGGCATCGGCGCGGCCTTCGCACGCCGGCTGGCGGCCGACGGACACAACCTGGTCATCGTGGCCCGCGACGAGAAGCGGCTGGGCGAGCAGGCGACCGAGCTGCACGACCGCCACCGCGTCGAGGTGGAGGTGCTCCGCGCCGACCTGTCGCAGGACGAGGGCATCGAGGCGGTCGAGGCACGGCTGTCCGATCGCAAGAACCCGGTGGACCTGCTGGTCAACAACGCCGGCTTCGGCAACAAGGGCCGCTACCTCGAGGTGCCCATGGCCGACGAGCTGACGATGCTGAAGGTGCACTGCGAGGCGGTGCTGCGCCTGACCTCGGCCGCCACGGCGAGCATGCGCGAGCGCCGGCGCGGCGGCGTGATCAACGTGGCCTCGGTGGCGGCCTTCGTGCCGCGCGGCACGTACGGGGCCAGCAAGGCGTGGGTCGTGCAGTTCACCCAGGGTGCCGCGCGCGACCTGGCCGGCAGCGGGGTGCGGCTGATGGCGCTGTGCCCCGGGTTCGTACGGACGGAGTTCCACCAGCGGGCCGGCATGGGCACGGAGAACATCCCCGGCTGGCTGTGGCTGGACGCCGACAAGCTGGTGGACGCGGCGCTGAAGGACCTGGCGCGCGGCAAGGCGCTGTCCATTCCCGACCCGCGGTACAAGGCGCTGACCGGGCTGCTGAAGCTGGCCCCGCGCCGGGCGGTCTCGCGCGCCGGCTCCACGACGGGCCGCCGCTACGGGCCGAACTGAGCCCCGCAACCGATCACCGGCCCCGCTGCGCTGCTCCTCCCGGGTGATCCGCCAGGACTAACCTGGACATATCACCCGGGACCGGGGAGGCGTGCCATGACTTTCGTGCAAGTAGTCGACTGCAGGACCCGTCACTTCGACAAGATGAACCGGCTGATGGACGACTGGATCGCGCTCACCGAGGGAAAGCGCACCGCCACCCACTCCGTCGTCGGCCGGGACCACTCCGACGGTGACCACTACATCGAGATCATCGAGTTCCCCTCGTTCGAGAAGGCGATGGAGAACTCGAACCTCCCGGAGACCGACCGGGTCTTCCAGGAGATCGTCTCCCTCTGCGAGGGCCTGCCGTCCTTCACCGACCTCGACGTCGTGCGCGACGAACAGCTCGGCAAGTCGACCGTGCGGCGGTTCTTCGAGGAGGTGGCGGTCGGCGGCGACCTCGCACTCGTGGACGAGCTCTTCACCGACGGCTACCGCGACCACGACATCGGCAGGGCCGAGCCGATCGTCGGCCACGAGGCGATGAAACGGGACGTCACCGACTGGCGCGACGCCTTCGACTTCCGCTTCGACCTGCACGAGGAGCTGGCCGAGGGCGACCGGGTCGCCGTCCGCTGGACCTGGCAGGGCAGCCACCAGGGCGACTTCATGGGCCTGCAGCCCACCGGCCAGGAGGTGCGGATGGCCGGCACCACCGTCTTCCGGCTGGAGGACGGCAGGATCGCCGAGGGCTGGTGGACCTACGACCTGCTGGGCCTGCTGCGGCAGCTGGGCGGGGTCTCCCTCCAGCGCCATGTGCCGGCCGAGGGCTGAGAACGCGGCCGGGGCCCGGCCTCCCCGAAGGGAGGCCGGGCCCCGGCGCGAGCAGATCCGATCCGCAGGGATCAGTGGGCGTGGCCGTGACCGTGGCCGGCCTCCGCCTTCTCCTCTTCCTTCTTCTCGACGACCAGGGTCTCGGTCGTCAGCAGCAGGGAGGCGATGGAGGCGGCGTTCTCCAGGGCGGAGCGGGTGACCTTGACCGGGTCGATGACGCCGGCCTTCACCAGGTCGCCGTACTCGCCGGTCGCGGCGTTGAAGCCGTGGCCCTTCTCCAGCTCGGCCACCTTCGAGGTGATGACGTAGCCCTCGAGGCCGGCGTTCTCGGCGATCCAGCGCAGCGGCTCGACAACGGCGCGGCGGACCACGGCGACACCGGTGGCCTCGTCGCCGTCCTTGCCCAGGCCGCCCTCCAGCACCTTGGCGGCGTGGACCAGGGCGGAGCCACCACCGGAGACGATGCCCTCCTCGACCGCGGCGCGGGTCGCGGAGATGGCGTCCTCCAGACGGTGCTTCTTCTCCTTGAGCTCGACCTCGGTGGCCGCACCCACGCGGATGACACAGACGCCGCCGGCCAGCTTGGCCAGGCGCTCCTGCAGCTTCTCGCGGTCCCAGTCGGAGTCGGTGGTCTCGATCTCGGCCTTGATCTGGGCCACGCGACCGGCGACGTCCTCGCTGTTGCCGCCGCCGTCGACGATGGTGGTGTCGTCCTTGGTGACGGTCACGCGGCGGGCCGTGCCGAGCACGTCCAGACCGGCCTGGTCGAGCTTGAGGCCGACCTCCTCGGCGATGACCGTGGCACCGGTGAGGGTGGCCATGTCGCCCAGCATCGCCTTGCGGCGGTCGCCGAAGCCGGGGGCCTTGACCGCGACGGCGTTGAACGTGCCGCGGATCTTGTTGACGACCAGCGTGGACAGGGCCTCGCCCTCGACGTCCTCGGCGATGATCAGCAGCGGCTTGGAGCCACCACCCTGGATGATCTTCTCCAGCAGCGGGAGCAGGTCCTGGATGGAGGAGATCTTGCCCTGGTGGATGAGGATGTACGGGTCCTCGAGGACGGCCTCCATGCGCTCCTGGTCGGTGACCATGTAGGGCGACAGGTAGCCCTTGTCGAACGCCATGCCCTCGGTGAAGTCGAGCTCCAGGCCGAAGGTGTTGGACTCCTCGACGGTGATGACACCGTCCTTGCCGACCTTGTCCATCGCCTCGGCGATGAGCTCGCCGACCTGCTTGTCCTGGGCGGACAGCGCGGCAACGGCGGCGATGTCGGACTTCTCGTCGATCGGGCGCGCGGTGGCCAGCAGGTCGTCCGAGACGGCCTTGACCGCGGCGTCGATGCCCTTCTTCAGGGAGGCCGGGGAGGCGCCGGCGGCGACGTTGCGCAGACCCTCGCGGACCAGCGCCTGGGCCAGCACGGTGGCGGTGGTGGTGCCGTCACCCGCGATGTCGTTGGTCTTGGTCGCCACCTCCTTGACCAGCTGGGCGCCCAGGTTCTCGTAGGCGTCCTCGAGCTCGACCTCACGGGCGATGGTGACGCCGTCGTTGGTGATGGTCGGGGCGCCGAACTTCTTGTCGATGACGACGTTGCGGCCCTTGGGGCCGATCGTCACCTTCACGGTGTCGGCGAGCTTGTTGACGCCGCGCTCGAGCGCGCGACGGGCGTCCTCGTCGAACTTCAGGGTCTTGGCCATGGGTTACGTATCCTCGCGATCTCTCAACGAACTGCGCCCCGGGCGCCCGGCTGAATGGGCGCGGGAGCCAGGGGCGCAGACGTGTTGCTGGTGAATTACTTCTCGATGATCGCGAGCACGTCGCGAGCCGAGAGGACGAGGTACTCGTCGCCGTTGTACTTCACCTCGGTGCCGCCGTACTTGCTGTACAGAACGACGTCGCCGACCTTCACGTCGAGCGGGAGGCGCTCGCCGTTCTCGAAGCGGCCCGGGCCCACGGCCAGGACAGCGCCCTCCTGGGGCTTCTCCTTGGCGGTGTCCGGAATGACCAGGCCGGAGGCCGTGGTCTGCTCGGCGTCGAGCGGCTGGACCACGATGCGGTCCTCGAGCGGCTTGATGGCAACCTTGGAGCTGGCGGTCGTCACGATCCGACCTCCCCCTTCGGAGATCTCACGGGGTTAACTGTCTGAGGTGGCGACCAGGTCGATCCGTCGTCGCGGGTGCCGGACCTGCCCGTCGCTGTGTTTGGCACTCACCGAGGGAGAGTGCCAACGGAGCCGAGACTATGACGCGGTTAGCACTCGGTCAAGCGGAGTGCCAATTCACACCCGCGGCGAGCCGCACGCGTACGACGACGGGGGCCGCCCGAGGCCCTACCCACCGGGGCGCGGGTGCACTCCTGGTACGCCCCTCACGGGCCGGGCGCAGTGCCGTGGCGCCGGAGGAGGCGGGGCTCAGAGGTAGTCCTCCAGGCGGCCCACCGTGTAGCCCTGGCGCTCGATACTGCGCAGCATGTTCGTGACCATCTGCGTCATCGTCGTCCCCTTGAGCTCCTGCGGCCCGCGGAAGTGCGCCAGCACGATGTCGCCCGGCCGCAGCCCGTCCCCCTCCGCGTAGCGCATGTCGTTGATCTGCATCGTGGCCTCCCACAGGACGACCGCCCGCACCCCGCACGCCCGCGCTGCCGCGAGCGTGGCGTCGTTGTAGTTGCCGTACGGCGGCCGGAACAGCGCAGGCCGCTCGCCGAATCGTTTCTGCAGCGTCTCCTGCTGCGTGCAGATCTCCTTCTTCTGCGCCTCCGCCGACAGCGTGCGCAGGTTCGGGTGGTCGATCGTGTGGTTGTCCACGCCGTTGCGCACGCCCCCGCCCGGAGCGTCGCGCAGCTGCTCGAAGTATCCGTAGCCCTGGCCCGTGTGGGCGACGCTGTCCGTCAGGAACATCGTGAACGGCAGCTTCAGGTCCTTGGCCATCCTCACGAACTGCGGGTCCTTCTCGGCCCCGTCGTCGAAGGTCAGGAAGACGACCTTGTCCTGCGTGGGGATGCGCCGCACGATCTTCGGTGCGTCCCCGTCCCTCATCCCGTCCGTGATCTTCTTCGCGGGCGGCGCCGGCGGGGCGGCCGGCGGCCGCTCCAGCCCCCAGCGCCGGTACGCGGCGGCGTCGGGCGCCGACTCGCCCTTGCCCGGGTGCGGCGTCCCGGTGGCGGCCGAGGGGGTCGAGGAGGCGGAGGGGGAGCCCGACGGACGCGCCGCGCTCCCCGACCCGGTCGAGGAACACCCGGCTATCAGCGTCAGAACGGCAGAACCGGCGGCAGCAGCGGCGGCAGCACGTCGGCGGCCGGAGAAGAAGGGGCTCACGCTGACGATTCTTGTCCACGGGTTCGATCACTGCGAGCGGGGCATCCTCAGGCACCGGGGCCCCGCCGTCCCGGCGGCCGCGATCACGCGCGCGAGCAGCGCACATCCCCGGGGTACGTTGGAGCACGTGCCCGCACCGAACGCCGAGACCAACCCCGAGACCAGCCCGGAGACCGAGGCCTTCGCCGCCCTCCTCACCGACGAGGGCCGCCGCCTGCTGGACGACCTGCGGGACTACGACCCCGCCCGGGAGCTCGCCACCGCCACCCGGCTGCGCCGCGAGCACCCCGCCGAGCTCGTCTCCGCCGCCCTCGGACAGGCGCGTCTGCGGCAGCGCGCGGTCGCGAAGTTCGGCGCGGCCGACGCGCACCGCATGTTCTTCACCCCCAACGGCGTCGAGCAGGCCACCCGCGCCTCCGTCGCCGCCCACCGCGCCCGCCGGTTCGCCGCCCTCAGCGTACGCCGCCTCGCCGACCTGTGCTGCGGCAACGGCGGGGACGCCATCGCCCTCGCCCGCGCCGGCATCGCCGTCCTGGCCGTCGACCGCGACCCGCTCACGGCCGCGGTCGCCCGCGCCAACGCCGAGGCCCTCGGCCTCGCCGACCTCATCGAGGTCCGCTGCGCCGACGTCACCGACGTCGACACCTCCGGCTACGACGCCGTCTTCGTCGACCCCGCCCGCCGCGGCGGCCGCGGCCGCATCTTCGACCCGGAGGCCTACTCCCCGCCCCTGTCCTGGGCGATCGACGCCGCCCGCAGCGCCCCGCACGCCGCCCTGAAGATCGCTCCCGGCGTCCCCCACGAGGCCGTCCCAGACGACGCCGAGGCCGAGTGGATCTCCGACGGCGGCGACGTCAAGGAGGCCGTCCTGTGGTTCGGCACCGAACCCGGCACCCGGCGCGCCACCCTCCTGCCCGCCGGCACCCACCTGACCGGCGCGGACCTCCCCGACCCCGCCGTACGCCCCGTGGGCCGCTACCTCTACGAACCGGACGGCGCCGTCATCCGCGCCCACCTCGTCGCGGACGTGGCGGCAGCGCTGCCCGGGGACGCCGGCCTGATCGACGGCACCATCGCCTACGTGACCAGCGACGAGCTGCACCCGACCCCGTATGCCACGGCGTACGAGATCACGGACGTGCTGCCCTTCAACCTCAAGAAGCTCAAGGCCCTCGTCCGCGAACGCGGCATCGGCGTCGCCGTCATCAAGAAGCGCGGCTCCGCCGTCGAGCCCGAGGAGCTGCGCAGGAAGCTCAAGCTCGACGGCCCTCATTCCTGCGTCGTCATCCTCACCCGCGCGGCGGGCGCACCGGTGATGCTGCTGGGGCAGCCGACGACCTGACGCCACGAGTGGCGCCATATGGCACCACCCATGACACCAGAAGCTCGCCGCGTCATTTCCGCAGGTCAGAGACTCCCATCTCAGAGTGACCACCAAGGCGGTGCCACCCACCCTTGCGCATGGCGCCACAACGGTGCCATCATGGCGTCATGGATCTCACCCCGTATGTCGACACCCTCCGCCGTGAACTCGCGGTGGCCGCCGAGGCCGGCGGGGACGACGCCCGTGAGCTGGCGGAGCGGCTGACCGCCCCCCTGGAGTCGGCGACCCGCCTGACCATGCTCAACGTGCTCTCCGCCGCGATGGACGAGATCACCCGCGAGCTGGCTCCCGGCTCGGTCGACGTACGGCTGCGCGGCCTCGACCCCGACTTCGTCGTCACCCTGCCGCCGGCCGACAGCGGCTCCCCGCAGGTGTCCGCCGCCCCGGCGGAGCTGCTGGCGGCGCACGCGCCCGCCGAGGGCGACGAGGGCGGCACCGCCCGCGTCAACCTGCGCCTGCCGGCCCATCTCAAGGCGCGCGCCGAGGAGGCCGCGAGCCGCGAGGGCCTGTCGGTCAACGCCTGGCTGGTACGGGCCGTGTCGGCCGCCGTCGACGGCGGCACCCGGGCGCGTACGACGCAGAAGACGCACACCGTCGGACAGAGCATCACGGGCTGGGTGCGCTGACCGCGCCCCCCTCCGACGAACCCCTTCCCCACCACGTCCCACCAGCAGGGACGCCTCGACGACTCAAGAGGACGGCACCGCCATGCCTTCTTTCGACACGCCCTCCCCCCTCTCCGTCACCGCCCATGTGGAGGCCGGCTCCGTCCGGTTCGCCGCGAGCGACCGCCTCGACACCGTCGTCGAGGTCCGGCCCCGCGACCCCAAGAAGGACCAGGACGTACGGGCGGCCGAGCAGACCGAGATCACGTACGCCGGCGGGGTCCTGACGGTCAGGACGCCCAAGCCCCGCTACCTCGTCGGCCGCACCGGCACCGTCGACGTGACGATCGAACTGCCCACCGACTCGCGCGTCGACATGACCGGCGCCTGGGCCCAGGTGCTCGGTGAGGGGCGGCTCGGCGAGGTCCGCGTGAAGACCTCGTCCGGCGACGTCCGCCTCGATGCGACCGGCCCGCTGACCCTGACGGCGTCGCACGGTTCGATCACCGTGGACCGGGTCGAGGGCGCGGCCGAGATCACCACCAGCTCCGGCAGCCTGCGCGTCGGCACCGTCGTCGGCTCCGCCGTCCTGAAGAACTCGCACGGCACCACGACCGTCGACGCCGCGACCGGCGAGCTGCGGGTGCGCGGCGCCAACGGCGACATCGAGATCCGGCGCGCCGAGGGCTCGGTCGCCGCCACCACCGCCCACGGCACCGTGCGCGTGGGCGACGTGGCCCGCGGTTCGGTGCAGTTGGAGACCTCCTACGGCGCCATCGAGGTGGGCATCCGCCAGGGCACCGCGGCCTGGCTCGACGTCAGCTCCGGCTTCGGCCAGGTGCGCAACACGCTCGCCGCGTCCGAGAGCCCGGCGGAGACCGACGACACCGTCGAGGTCCGCGCCCGCACCCGGTACGGCAACGTCGACATCCTCCGCGTCAAGGCCTGAGCGCTCGGCTGCTTCCGGTCGACGGCGAAGTTCAACCGCGGCCGGTGATGGCCCGTTCGACCAGGCCGCGCAGGACGCCCTGCTCCTGCGGGGAGAGGCCGGACAGCGGCGAGTCCACGGCGAGGAGTTCGAGGAGGCGTGCGCGCAGTGCGGTGCCCTCGGCGGTGAGGACGAGGTGCTTCGCGCGGCGGTCGACGGGGTGCGGGTGGCGCTCGACCAGCTTCTGCTTCTCCAGCTTGTCGACGACGAAGGTGGTGTTGGAGGGCTCGCAGCACATGCGCTCGGCGAGCTCCCGCATGGTCATCGGCCCGCTCATCTCCCGCAGCGCGGTCGCCTGGGGCGCAGTGAGGCCGAGGACGGCGGCGCGCTCCCGTACGTGCTCGCCGAGCCGCTGGGCCAGCCCGTTCACCAGAGAGCACAGCTGCCGCTCGGCCATCGCCTGCGACTCCGGTGAGGTCGTCATGGCGCCAGCCTACCAACTGCATCAAGCCCACATATTTAGAGCTTGAATGATTCGAGCTTGATGCTTATGGTGATCGTCATCGCCGCAGGGACCCGACCACCGCAGGGGCCCGACGAAGGAGAAACATGGCTGACGTGACCGTGGCTCAGGACGAACGACTGCGCCGCCCCGCCGGAATCCGCTCGATCCGGCTGGGCGACACGAAGGTGTCGTACATCCCGGACGGCGACGTACGGCTCCGGCCCCTGCAGCTGCTCCAGGACACCACCGACGAGGTGTGGGCCGCCCACCCCGAGTACCTGGACGCCGACGGCCGCCTCGTGGGCAGCATCGGCGCCCTGCTCGTCGAGCACGGCGACCGCGCGCTGCTGATCGACACGGGCTTCGGCCCGCAGACGCTCACGGCCCCCGAGGGCCCGGTCGACACGATCCACGGCGGCGCGCTCCCGCAGAACCTGGCCGAGCTCGGCCGCGCCCCCGAGGACATCGAGGCGGTGGCCTTCACCCACCTCCACGTCGACCACCTGGGCTGGGCCTGCGAGCCCACGTTCGCCCACGCCGACTACCTGATCTCCGAGCCGGAGTGGGCCGGGCGCGACGCCCTGGAGGCCCAGGGCATGACCGAGCAGGTCGCGGCCCTCGCCCCGCACGTCCGCACGATCACCGACGGGCAGGAGATCTTCCCCGGCGTCCACGTGCGGATCGTCCCCGGCCACACCGTCGGGCACGCCGAGTACGTCATCACCGGGGGCGGCCGGCGGCTGATCGCCTTCGGCGACGCCATGCACACGCCCCTCCAGGTCGACCACCCCGACTGGTCCGTGGCCTTCGACCACGACGCCACCCGCACCGCCGACCACCGCCACCGCCTCGTCGCCGAACTGGCGGAGCCCGGCACGATCGGCTTCGGCGTCCACTTCGCCGACGTGGTCTTCGGCCGCGTCCAGCAGGACGGAACCGGCCCGGCCTGGCGCCCGGTGGACGCCTGATCCGGGCGCTACGCCGACGACGCCGCGGACGACGTCCTCGGGGAGCGCCCGGCAGCCGCCGGGAGGGCGAGAAGGACCAGCAGCCCGAAGGCGACGGCCGCGGACAGCGTGCGGGCGTCGTTGAACAGCTCCCAGCGCCGCAGGACGTCCGCGTAACCGGCCGGCGGCGCGGTGGCGGCCCACTGCTTGATGCGGCCGTTGATGGGAACGTTGCCGAACCGTGTGATCAGGAACGACGCGACCACCAGGGCCCCCGCCGCCCCGGCGAGGACCCGGCCCCGGCCCCGCTCCACGGCGGCCAGGGCGAGGGTGCTCAGGGCCGAGACGGCCATCGCGCCTTGCATGGTGATGCCGTTCTTCGCCATCAGGGCCGTGTGGAAATCGAGCCTCATGTCGATCGGCACGACATCGAACGTCGGGACGAGGTTGGCGGCGCCGTAGCCGAAGGCGCCCGCCAAAAGGCCGGTGGAGAACAGCGAGAGCATCCGGAGGAGCCGGGTGCGCCGGGTACGCGGGGTACGCATGGCCGTCACCGTTCGCCGGTGGACGTGAAGCGGCTGCTCTGCTCGCCGTGGAGGCGGCCGTACGGGAGTCTGCGGCCGAAGGCGAGCAGGAGGAGGTCCTGGGCGGCGCCGTACACGGGGGCGCCGGAGCCGTAGGACCAGTCCATGTCCTCGGCGCACAGCCGCACTCCGCGGAGATCGACGCCGAAGAACTTCAGGCCGCGGGGCCTGATGTCGTCGAGCAGGACGCGCAGCCGGTCCTCGGGGATCCGACGGTCGAGCCCGAGGGCGACGGTGACGTCCAGGCCGTGCACCACGTCATGGCCGAGCGCCGCCACGTACCCGCCGACCGGCGGCGTCCAGGGGTGGTGGGCGTTGTCCCGCAGAAAGGCGCCGAGCTCGCCGGTGGAGTGGGCGGCCGCGTCCCTGCGGGCGACGCGGTCGGTCATGCGGTGCAGGTTCCCGCGCGCCGCGACCAGTTCGCCCAGGGTGGCGGGCAGGGAGAGCCGGAAGCCCATCGACATGTGGGCGACGACCTCACGGACCCGCCACCCCTCGCACAGGCTGGGCGCGTCCCACGCATCGGCCTGCAGGCTGTCGAAGAGGTCGGCCAGCTCCCGGCGTTCCGCCGCGATGGCGGCCCTGACGGCCGGGGTGTCCGTCGCGTTGTCGTCCGTCGCTTTGCGCATGTGATCAAGCCTGCGGGCGGCCGATCCATATATCCAATAGACAGTTGTGCTGCGACCTAGCATTGCTGCTTATGGAACTTCGCCAGCTGCGCTACTTCGTCACCGTCGTCGAAGAGGGCGGTTTCACGCGCGCAGCAGCCCGCCTGCACCTCGCCCAGCCCGGACTGAGCGCCCAGATCCGCCAGCTGGAGAAGGAATTGGGACAGCCGCTGCTCGACCGCTCCCGCCGTTCGGTGACGCTGACCGAGACGGGCCGGGCCGTCCTGCCGTACGCCCGGGCCGCGCTGGCCGCCGCCGACGCAGTGCGGCAGACGGTCGACGCGTACACGGGACTGCTGCGCGGCCGCGTCTCCCTCGGCCTCGTCTCCGGAGCCACGGGCCACGCCTTCGACATCGCCTCCCTCCTCGCGGACTTCCACGACGCCCACCCCGCCCTGGAGGTCGCCCTCACCGAGGACACCTCGGAGCGGATGCAGGCCGCACTCCTGGCCGGCGAACTCGACATCGCCCTCCTCGGCCCCACCGACGCGGTGCCCCCGCCCGGCCTGTCCCTCCACACCGTCATCGACGTTCCGCTGGCCGTCGTCGCCGCGCCCGGGGACCCGCTCCTCTCCCCCGCCGACCGTACGAGCGTCCCCCTCGCCGAACTGCGCGACCGCCCCCTGATCTGCCTGCCGCGCGGCACCGGAGTACGCGCGGCACTCGAACGCGCCTGCGCGGAGGCGGGCTTCCGCCCCCGCGTCGCCTTCGAGGCGGCAGCGCCGCCGGTACTCGCACAGTTCGCCGCCCGGGGCCTGGGCGTCGCCGTCCTCCCGGCGGGCGAGGAGGACGGCCCGGCGTCGGACGGTGACAAACCCCTGCGAACCCTGACCATCGTCCGCCCCACCATCCGCGCCCGCATCGCCCTCGCCTGGCGCGCCACCGGCCCCACGAGCCCCGCAGCCCGAGCCCTGCTCGACCGCCTCCGCGCAGCCCTGCCCACGGCCCCCGGAAGCCCTGTGCGCTAGCGCGTGTCCGGCGGATCTCCGTCACGCGCCCCCCCGGAGCCCCTTAAGGGGCTCCGGGGGGGGGTTCCCCCCTTTGCGGGCCGGGGGGTCGCTCCATACCCCGGTGATGCGACCAACAAGCATGATCCACACATGACTTCACAACGAACGAGAATGCGCATTGCGGCCGGTGCGGCGGTCCTCGGCAGCGTGTCCGCCCTGGCCGCTCCGGCCTCGGCGGCCGGCTCCCGCGGCGAGCGTGCGCAGGGCGGGGCCGTCGTCTCCGTCGAGCAGGCGGCCGACCTGACAGCGGAGGAAGTGGCCGGCCAACTCCGGGGAGAGATCGACACGTCCTCGGTGCGCCACGGCGTGACCGCGTATCGGGTCACCTACCGCACCACGGACAGCACGGGCGCCCCCACGACCGCGAGCCAGCTCGTCGTCCTGCCCAAGAACGGGGCCCGCCACCTGACCACCGTTTCCTGGCTGCACGGCACCACCGTCTACCGCAAGGACGTCGCCTCGGAGAATCCGAGGTCGACCGACCGGCTCACCGCCCTGCTGTTCGCCTCGACCGGACGGGCCGTTTCGGCGCCCGACTACGTCGGCCTCGGCTCGGGCGAGGGCTTCCACCCCTACGGCGACCCCCGGGCCACGGTCGCGGCCTCGGTGGACGGCCTGCGCGCGGCCCGTACCGTCGCCCACCGCAACGGCCGGGAGTTGAAGCGGAAGGTGCAGGTCAGCGGGTTCTCGCAGGGCGGCCCCGCAACCATGCTGGTGGGCCGGGCACTCCAGCAGGAGGGTGCCGACCGCTACTTCCGGCTGGGAGCACTCGCCCCGGTCAGCGGCCCGTACAACCTCTCGGCCTTCGAGGCCGCCGCGGCCGACGACAAGATCGCCAAATCAGGCATCTACCTCGCCTACTTCGCCACCGCGTGGAACAGGATGTACGGCCTCTACTCGTCACCCGGCGAGGCCTTCCGCGCTCCTTACGACAAGAAGGTGGAAGCCCTCTTCGACGGCCACCACACCACCGGGCAGATCGTCGGCGCACTGCCGGCGGCCTCCAAGGACCTCTTCACCGAGGACTTCCTCAACAAGGTCCGCAAGCCCGGTGGTGTCCTGAAGGACAGGCTGCGCCCGTTGGACAACACGTGCAACTGGCGGCCGAACGCGCCGATCGAGATCTTCCACGGCCGAGGCGACAAGGACGTCGACTTCGGTCACGCGACCTACTGCGCCGACCAGTTGGCGAAGAACGGCGTCGCACTCCGCCCCACCGATGTCGGCAACTACGACCACAACGCATCGGTGCGGCAAGCCCTGCCGCGGATCGTCACGTTCTTCGACGAGTCGGCGAAGACCGACTGAAAGCGCGCGAGGCCGCGGCCCAGCGCGCCCGGCAGCCCTTGGGGCCGCTTGTTACCCTTCCGCTCATGCGAGCCCTTTTCCCAGGATCGTTCGACCCGGTCACTCAAGGGCACCAGGACGTACTCCGGCGCGTTGCCCGCCTGTTCGACGAGGTCGTCGTGTGCGTGATGGCCAATCCGAACAAGACCGGCCGCTTCCCCGTCGAGGAACGACTGGAACGACTCCGCACGGCAGCAGCCGACTTGAGCAACGTCACCGTCGACTCCCACACCGGTGGCCTGCTGGTCGACTACTGCCGCCGCGCCGGGATCGACGTCGTCGTCCGCGGAGTCCGCGGCGTGCGCGACCTGGAGTACGAAATGCCGATGGCCCGCATGAACCACGAGCTGGCCGGAGTCGAGACGTTCTTCATCGCCGCCGACCCCACCCTGGCCCACATTTCCTCCACCCTCGTCACCACGATGCGTCACGGCGGGGGTTCCTAGGACCTGTCCGACGGATCATGCAGTGCCCTGTCGGGGTGCGGTGGTGACGCGTTGGCGGCGCGGTGGTGGCGCGGTGGTGGCGCGGCGGCCGTGGCGGGCGGCCGCGGCGGGCGGCCGCGGCGGGCGGCCGCGGCGGGCGGCCGCGGCGGGCGGCCGCGGTCAGGTGCTCGGTTCGAGTACGAAGACGGGGATCACGCGGTCGGTCTTCTCCTGGTATTCGGCGTACGGCGGATACGCGGCGACCGCGCGCTCCCACCACTGGGCCCTCTCGTCCCCGGTGACCTCACGAGCGATCATGCTCCGGCGTTCGGGACCGTCCTGGAGATCCACCCGCGGGTCGGCCTTGAGGTTGAAGTACCAGACCGGGTGGCGCGGGAAGCCTCCCTTCGAGGCCACCGCCGCGTACCGCCCCTCATGCTCCACGCGCATGAGCGGAATCTTGCGGATCCTGCCGCTCTTCGCGCCGCGCATCGTGACAATGACGACCGGCAGGCCCGTGTCCCAGAGCGTCGTGCCCTGTGTGCCACCCGAACTCTCGTACAGCTCGACCTGTTCGCGCACCCACTGCGCCGGACTCGGCTCGTACTCGCCCTCAAGAGGCATCGCATTCACTCCATTGTCTGTTGTGTACGGATGTCGTGTACGGATGTCGTGTACGGGTTAGGCCACCGTTGCCGGCAAAGAGAGATCGGGCCCTGAGCTCGGACTTCCCGTGCGGGTGGTGAAGGTGGCTGAGGTCAGAACTTTGGCTGGCTACGAGGGGAGGGGTGGGGGGCCGGGGTCTGTTTGCGGTCTGCGGGTGGGCTTGGGGCTGGTCGCCGTTCTCGTGCCGTCGCGGGGTGGGGGTGCGTGAGGAGATCGCGCCGTTTGTTTGTGGCTGAGGGGGAGCTGGCTGCTGCCGCGATGTGGCTTGTGCCGGTGGAGACGCTCCGCTCGTGTCACGTGTGATGGGGCTGAGCGTCCGGCTGCAGGCCGTGGCGGGTGAGCGCGGTCAGGAATGCCGTCCACGAGACCGCGGAGATACTCACCTCCGGCCCGGGTATTCGCTTCGAATCGCGGATACGTATGCCATCCCGGGGCCCGCCACACACTTCGACGCAATCACCGCTATCCAGGTTGCTGTAGCTGGATTTGAACCAAGGCGACGTGCTGTTCACAGTTCCTCCCTCAGGTTCGCAATAAGGCGAGTGGAATCCCTTGGACTGAGAGCCACTTGGTGGACCCGCGACAGTCCATGCGTCATACGGCTGACCTTCCCAGGATCCGTCACCAGCACTTCGGCGAAGCTGCCCTCCTGGTAACCAATCCGCTCCTGGCTGGCCAGCTCCAGCACGACAAGAGACCCGCTGAGCTCCAACTGGAAGACATCCGCCGGCATGACCTGGATGGTCACGTTGCGCTGGGACCCGACTTCGAGCAGATGCTGCAGCTGCTCCCTTTGAGTCTCAGCGTCTGCAACGGGGTGACGCAGAGGCATCTCACCGATGACGAAGGAGAACGCAGTCGACTGCTTGTCCAGCAGGCGCTGACGCCCCAGCCTCAGGGCGACTCGCTCCTCGATGACTTCGTCATCGAGCGGCGGCCAGCACTTAGCGAACAACGCCCGGGCAGTCCTCTCGGTTTGCAGCAGTCCGGGGATGAACACCGGCTCACATGCGCTTCGCGCGATCGCCTCCTCCTCGTACCGGAAGAAGTCGTGTGCCGCGGGCCTCTGGGGCTCCGGCTGGAGGTACTGGTAGGCCGCCTCCAGCAGCCCACCCGCCCCGCACAGCTGATCAGCGATCTGCAGGATCCTCAGGCTGGCCCTTCGCCGCCCCTGCTCGATCGACTTGATCAACTCGACGCCCACGCACGCCTCCTTCGCCAGCTCCTCGCGCGAAATCCCCGCCCGCTGACGCCACCGCTTCAGCTGGTCCCCGCAGTACCGCCAGCCGATCGGCGGCTGGGACTCCAGAGTCATAGGACCACCCCTTCCCATCGCTACTACTCAAAGTAGCCACACGGAAGCACTAAGGCAGCGCAGATCACACGACCCGGCGACTCCACCCCTCATTCCCTCCCGCCAGTGAAGATTTCTGCAGCCAGACGCTCAGCCACACCACCACCTGACACGAGCGGAGCGTCTCCACCGGCGCAAGCCACATCGCGGCAGCAGCCAGCTCCCCCTCAGCCACAACCAAACGGCGCGATCTCCTCACCCACCCCCACCCCGCGACGGCACGAGAACGGCGACCAGCCCCAAGCCACCCGCAGACCGGAAACCAAGGCGCGCCCCCCACCCCTCCCCTCGTAGCCAGCCAAAGCTCTGACCCGCACCAGCCCACGGACGAACACCCACCCCCGCCGTCACGCACCCGAAGCCCTCACCCCCTCAGCGAGGCCGACAGCGCACGCGCCTCGTGCTCCGTCATTCGGGAGGTCTCGTACGGCACGGCGTTGACCCATCGCTGTGCCAGCCGGGCGATCCGCTCGCCGTACCGCTCCGCCGTGATCAGGTCTCCGCGGGATCCCGCCTGCTCCGGACCCTGGTCGGCGTGGCTCTGGCTCATCAGGCCCAGCCACGAGCCCAGCCGGTTGATGTCGTCGCGGGAGCCGCCGCTCCAGTTGTTGCCGGGCATGTCGCCCACGCCTATCCACTGCATGCCCAACTGTGCGCCGAAGACCGCCAGCTGTTCCAGGACCGCCAGTTTGTCGCCGCTCTGCGAGGCGGACATGGTGAACCCTCCCGCCAGTTTGTCCTTCCACGCCTGCGTCACGAACGGCGTGAACGCCGCTTCCATGAATGCCTTGAACACCGCCGACACACTGCCCATCAGCGTCGGGCAACCAAAAACAATCGCGTCGGAGCGGTCGAGCAGCGCCAGTACCTCCGCATCGTGCCAGCGGCCCGCGGTGACGTCCTCGGACCGGATCTCCACGAGGTGCACCCGGGCGCCGGGCACCAGCCGTGCCCCGTCGGCGAGGTGCTCGGCCAGGACGCGGGTGTGGCCGTGCACCGAGTGGTAGACCACCGTCACCGTGACCACCGGCGCTTCGTGCTCACGGTCAACGTCATTGCTCTGCATTGCGCTTCACTACTTCCGATGGGGGATCGCGGGGAATTCCCGCTCGCCCACCCATCCCACCCCGCCCGCACCCCGGCATCAACGCCGAACATCGACACGCAGCGATCGGTCGCACCGATCGATCGGGTTAGCCTGGCCGCGTGGACAGGATGGAACTGGAAGCGTTCGTCGCGGTCGCGGAAGAGCTCCACTTCGGCCGCGCCGCCGCGCGCCTGCACCGGGGGCAGCCCACCGTAAGCGACGCCATCAGACGGCTGGAGAGCAGCCTGGGCGGGCGGCTGTTCCACCGCACGAGCCGCCGCGTGTCACTGACCGACCTCGGTGAAGCGCTGCTGCCCGACGCCCACGCCACCCTGGCCCAGCTGCGCCGCTTCCAGCAGCGCGGACGCTCGCTGGCCGCCGGCGACGGGGGTCTCACCACCCTCGTCGTCGGCCACGCCGAATACACCGGCCATCAGCTGCTGTTGCGCTGCCTGCCGCAGCTGCGCGACCGTTTTCCGGGCGTGACGATCGTGCCGGAGGCCATGCCGACCACGGCCCAGGTCACCGCCTTGCGGGCGGGGACGATCGGGCTGGGCATCGGCTGGGCGACCGGCGACGTCACCGGCGTACGCGCGCAGGTGCTGTCCACCGAGAGGTTCATGGCGCTCGTGCCCGCGGCACACCCCCTGGCCGGGCGCGCCGAGCTGAGCGCGTCCGAGCTGTCCACCACCGACCTGCTCACCTGGCCCCATCAGATCAACAGCGGTCTGTGCGACCGCCTTCTGACCGCCTTCCACATCGGCGGAGCCGATCTGCACATCATCAGAACCGCGGACAGCGTGCACGCCATCGCCGCTCATGTCGCCGCGGGAACCGGCATCGGCATCACCGTCGAATCCGCGCTCGACCACGAGCCTCCCGGCCTGCGCGTCATCCCCCTGACCGGCCCCTCGACGACCGTCGACCAGGTCGTCCTCACCCCCGCCGAGCCGTCGGACACCGCCACGGCACTGCGGGAGCTGCTGCTGGACGCCTCGGCGCTGATCCCCTGACCCCACCGCCACCGCCACCGCCTTACGGCACCAGCACCACCTTCCCCCGTACGCGCCCCGTCTCGCTCAGTTCGTGGGCCTTGGCGGCTTCGTGCAGCGGCAGGACCTCCTGGATCTCCGGGCGCAGCCCGCCCTTCCGGACGAGGTCCGCGAGGCCGCTCAGGTCGGCCGGTGTCGGTTCGAGGTAGAACTCGACGAACCGCTTCCCCTCCCGTTCGGCCTGCGCCGTCACCGCCGTACGGTCGATTCCCACGCCCACCACGTCGATGAGAATGCCGCCGGGATTCATGGTGGCGAGCGACCTGGGCCCGTAGTCGTTGCTGACGGTGTCCACGACCACGTCGATGTCGCGCACGGCGGCGGCGAAGTCCGTCACCGTGTAGTCGATGAGCTCGTCGGCGCCCAGGGACCGTACGAACGCGTGCTTCTCCTCGCGCGCCGTACCGATCACGTACGCGCCCCGCGCCTTGGCGATCTGTACGGCCAGGTGGCCGACACCGCCTGCCGCGCCGTGCACCAGCACGCGCTGTCCTGCCTGCACCTGCGCGATGTTCACGAGGGCCTGCCAGGCGGTCAGCCCGGCGATGGGCAGGGCGGCCGCCTGGACGTGGTCGACGGCGTCCGGCTTCGCGGCGAGCGACGTCTCCGGGACGACGACGTAGTCCGCGTGGCTGCCGCGGGGCGGGATCACCCACCCGTACACCTCGTCACCCATACCAAAGGCATCGGCACCGGCGCCCGTTGCCACCACTTCCCCGCTGAACTCGTGCCCCAGCACGAACGGCGGCGCGCCGAACCACTGCACATGCCCGGAACGGACCTTCCAGTCCGCCGGGTTGACGCCCGTGGCGCGTACCCGCACCAGGACCTCGCCGGGCCCGGGGCCCGGGCGCTCGGCCTCCGGGACTTCCCGTACTTCCAGAACTTCAGGACCACCAAGAGAACGCTGACTGATCACTCGCATGGCCTTGATCCTCGCGCCACTGGTATCCCTTGTACAGTAGGCACCTTTTCGAAAGGTAGGTACCCAATGGATACTGCCCCCGTGGACACCGCCCCCGTGGACACCGCCCCCGCCCCCTGGTCCGTGCCGCCCGGCGAATGCCCCTCGCGCACCGTCGTCGAGGTCCTGGCCAACAAGTGGGTGCTGTACGTGCTGGGCGAGTTGGGTGCGCTGGGCGACGGATCGGCGCCCCGTCGGTTCAACGAGCTGCAGCGCTCCATTCCGGGCATCACGCAGAAGATGCTGACGCAGACCCTGCGCACGCTGGAACGCGACGGCCTCGTCGCGCGCACGGTCTACCCGACAGTGCCCCCGCGGGTCGAGTACGCGCCCACGCCGCTGGGACGGGAGGCGGGGCAGCTGGCCGCCGTCATCGGCCACTGGGCGCGCTCCCACGTGCACCAGATCGTGGCCGCCCGTGAGGAGTTCGACGAAAAGGCCGCAGTGCCGCCCACTCCCCTGACCTGACCTGACCTGACCAGACCTGACCTCTCCTGACCTGCGACAACCCGCCGCAATGTGCCGCATCATGGACCTATGAACGCGACCCCTGACGGCTGGCCGACGCTGCCCGAAGAATTGTTGCTGCTCTCTCACCAACCCTCCACTGGCCGGAAGTTGTGCCGCGGCCGCTTCCTGCAGTACGGCGTGGCCGGCGCCGTACTGGCCGAGTTGGCACTCGCTGGGCACGTGGCCGAGGAGCGCGGGCGGGTGGTCGTCACCAACCCGCTGCCGCCCGCGGATCCGCTGCTGGCGGCCACCCTCGCCGAACTGGCCGCCCAGACCCACGGCAAGGGTCCCCAGGCGAAAGGGCCGCGGACGCGGGCCTGGGTGCGGCGGGCCGGGCGGCGGCTGGAGGGGCCGTGGCTCGACCGGCTCGTCGAGCGCGGGGCGCTGCGCCGGGAGTCGCGCCGGTTGCTGCGCCTGATCCCCTACCACTGCTTCCCCGTTGCGTCGGTCGACCGCACGACCCCGGCGCGCATACGCCTGGACGAGGCGCGTCACGCCGGTTTCCCCGACCCGCGCGCGCGGGCCCTGGGGGCCCTGCTCGCCGCGATCGACGTGCACGCCCGGCTGTACCCGGGCTGGGACGCCCGCCGTACGCGCCGGGAGCTGCGGCGGCTGACGCGGCAGGAGTGGCCGGCCGAGGCGGTGTACCGCAATGTGCGGCAGGACAAGTCCTCGGGCGCTTCCGATTCGGGCGCGAGCGCCGCAGTGAGCTGAGCGTCAGCGCCCGCCGGTGGGTCGGCGCAGGGGCTGGAAGATGCCGGAGACGACGTCCGGGGCGCAGGCCCCGGTGGCGTCGACGAACCACTCGCGCCCCAGCAGCAGCCCGAAGACCGGGGCGGGGAGGCGGATCAGGGCCCGCATCACCGGTGCGAGCCGGCCCGTTCCCCGTACCTGACTCCGGTGGGTGGCCATGGCCTGCTGCTTCTGGCGGGCGAACCTGCGGGCGTCCACCGCGTGGGTGATGGCCGTGCGCGGGCTGTAGGCGGTGTGCGGTGCGACGGCGTCGTGGCGGACGGGAAGGCGCAGGCGGTCGACGAGCTTGAGGGTCCGCACGACCAGGTCGCGCGGGATCGTCGCTTCGAGCACGCGGTCCACGCCGGCGAGGGCGGCCGCCAGCCGGCCGACCTCGTGCACCCTGACGTGGTCGCGGTGGCCGTAGCCGCCGTTGGCGTCGTAGCTCAGAAGCAGGTCGGCCCGTTCCTCGCGCAGGACGGCGGCCAGCCGCTCGGCGGCGGTGCGGGAGTCGGCGCTGACGAAGCGCTTGCGGTCGGGCGGATCGGGGTACAGCTCCTTGCCGTTGCCGCTGTCCGCGTACCCCAGGTGCACGACACGGGCCGCGCCGAGGACGGCGGCGCTCGCGCGCAGTTCTTCGAGGCGGACGGGTCCGCCGGGCCCGACGGCGTCCATGGTGCCGTCCGTGGCGACGACGATCACGACGCGGTGCCCCTCGGCGGCGGCGCGGGCCAGGGTGCCGCCGGTCATCAGGGCCTCGTCGTCGGGGTGGGCGTGGAAGGCGACAAGGGTTGCCATGCCGGCCCATCCTGGCCGACGGGGGCGGCCGCGGGGGTCAGGGCGCGTACCAGCCACCCGTACGACCGACCCAGCGCGGTACGCCGCCCACGTGCCGCCTGCGGTGCTGGATGGCCGTCTCCCAGGTCAGGAGCGGTTCGGTGGTCCCCCAGGCCTCGGCCGCCAGCGCGTTGATGCGGGCCTCCAAGGTACGCAGGTGACCCCCGATGCGCTGGATGCCCTTGTTGATGCCGCGAAGCCAGAGGACGGCGAGCAGGAGCACGCCCGCCGTCACGTACAGACCGGGGCCGTCGAAGGCGAGCGGGTTCGCCACGGCCAGGAACGCGGAGACGACCCCGGCGAACCCGATCATCTGCATGCGGGCGGCGACGCGTTGGGTTATCTCCTCGCGCAGCGCGCGGTACTCCTCGAAGAGCGCGCCGATCTCCCTCTCACGGTTGCGCACCGGGACGCCTGCGGCGACCGGCGGCGGAGTCTGCTCCCCGGCTGAACCCACGCCCGAGTACGTACCCGCCGCGCCGGTCGCTCATACGGCCGCCCCGTCCCCCGGCCGCGGCTCCTGCGAGACGGTCACAGACCGTCGTGGGCGTCGTCGAGCATGCGCCCGAGCTCGGCTGCGGCCTCGCGGACCTGTGCCTCGTCCTCCGAGGCCGCCACCAGGTCCTCGAGTTCCCGGAACCGCGCCGCGATGTGCGGGTGACGCTGGACGTGGACGTAGGCCGCCCACGAGGCGATGAACTTCCGCAGTGGGCCCGGGTCCGACGCCTGGCACGCCTCGTCGGCCGCCGCGTCCGCTTCCCTGGTGAAGGCGGGCAGGGCGGCCGGGGCGACCCTCGCGACGGTCTGGCGCAGTGCGGCAACGGTAGCCGGAGGCTGCGGGATCAGCGGGTGCTCGGGGACACCGGCGGTCATGTGTTCTCCCACGGTGGGGCTGGTGGGTCGCCGGACGAGTCCTGACCGGCCCCTTACGAGTACAGGTTGTCCTTGCTCAGCTCGTGGAAGTGGTCGTGGTCATGGCCGTGACCGTGCCCATGCCCGTGCTCGTGGTCGGTGTCCTCGCCCGGGACGTGGGTGTGGGTCACCGGCAGCGAGGAGTCCGCCGACAGGTCCCACGACGACGCCGCCCGGCCCCGTGCCACCATCTCCGCGCCCAGGGCCGCCACCATGGCGCCGTTGTCGGTGCACAGCTTGGGGCGCGGGACGCGCAGCGTGATGCCGGCGTCCTCGCAGCGGCGTTCGGCCATGGCGCGCAGGCGGGTGTTGGCGGCGACGCCGCCGCCGATCATGAGGTGGTCGACGCCGTGGTCCTTGCAGGCGCGGACGGCCTTGCGGGTGAGGACGTCGACGACCGCCTCCTGGAAGGAGGCCGCCACGTCCGCCACGGGGACGTTCTCGCCGGCCGCGCGCTTGGCCTCGATCCAGCGGGCCACGGCGGTCTTCAGGCCGGAGAAGGAGAAGTCGTAGACCGGGTCGCGCGGGCCGGTCAGGCCGCGCGGGAAGCGGATCGCGTCGGGGTCGCCCTCGCGCGCGTAGCGGTCGATGACCGGGCCGCCGGGGAAGCCGAGGTTCAGCACGCGCGCGATCTTGTCGAAGGCCTCGCCCGCCGCGTCGTCGATGGTGGAGCCGAGGGGGCGGACGTCGGAGGTGATGTCCGGGGCGAGCAGGAGGGAGGAGTGGCCGCCGCTGACCAGCAGCGCCATGGTCGGCTCGGGCAGGGCGCCGTGTTCGAGCTGGTCGACGCAGATGTGGGAGGCGAGGTGGTTCACGCCGTACAGCGGCTTGCCGAGGGCGTACGCGTACGCCTTGGCGGCCGAGACGCCCACCAGGAGGGCGCCGGCGAGGCCGGGGCCGGCGGTGACGGCGATGCCGTCGAGGTCCTTGGCGGTGACGCCGGCCTCCTCCAGCGCACGCTGGATGGTCGGCACCATGGCCTCCAGGTGCGCGCGACTGGCGACCTCGGGCACGACGCCGCCGAAGCGCGCGTGCTCGTCGACGCTGGAGGCGACGGCGTCGGCCAGCAGCGTGTGGCCGCGGACGATGCCGACACCGGTCTCGTCGCAGGAGGTTTCGATGCCGAGGACGAGGGGTTCGTCAGTCCTGCGAGCCATGGGTCATTCCTTGGACAGCGTTGATCGGATCGGACAGGCGCATGACGAGCGCGTCGACGTTGCCGGGCTGGTAGTAGCCGCGGCGCACGCCCACCGGCTCGAAGCCGAAGCGCTCGTAGAGGCGCTGGGCACGGGTGTTGTCCACGCGCACTTCGAGCAGCACCTCGCGGCAGTCGAAGGCGGTGGCCGTGGTGAGCAGTTCGCTCAGCAGGCGGGCGCCGAGGCCGGTGCTCCAGTGCTCCCGGTCCACGGCGATGGTCTGCACGTCGCCGGTGCGGTCGACGGCAGCGAGGCCGGCGTAGCCGACGATGCGGGCGGCGCCGGTGGTCCCGTCGGTGGTCTCGGCCACGACGTAGCGGCGGTTGGCATGGGCACCGCGCGCGTGGGCCAGCTCCGACCAGAACAGGCCCTTGGACCAGGCGTCGTCCGGGAAGAGCGCACGCTCCAGTTCCAGCACCGGGGCGATGTCCCACCAGCGCATGTCGCGGACGCGCACTGCGGTGCCGGTCACTGCGGCGTGACCACCTTGTAGTTGGCGGGCACCTGGGCGTCGGGGCGGCGCAGGTACAGCGGCCGGTCCGGCAGGAACTCGCCGCCCGTGCGGAGCTTCTCCGCCGCCAGCGCCGCCAGCGCCCCCGCGCTCTGGTGCTGCGGCAGCTGCTCGCGCACGTCGCCGAAGGCGTCCGCGTACAGCACGGCGCCCGCGCCGATCGCCGGCAGGGCCGTCACGTCGGCGGGCAGCTCGGCGGGACGGTCCACGGCGGGCTCGGTGACGCGCGTACGGGCGTCGGCGTAGCGCGCCCAGTACACCTCCTTGCGGCGGGCGTCCGTCGCCACGACGAATTCGCCCTCCATCCCGGCCTGCCCCGCCGCGTACGCGATGCCGTCCAGCGTGCACAGGCCGTGGACGGGCACGGACAGCGCGGCCGCGAACGTCGCGGCCGTCACGATGCCCACCCGCAGGCCGGTGTACGGGCCCGGGCCGACGCCCACGACGATGCCGGTCACGGCGTCCAGCGCGGTACCCGCCTCGCCGAGCACCCGGTGCACGGCGGGCAGCAGCAGCTCCCCGTGCCGGCGGGCGTCGATCTGGGTCGACTCGGCGACGACGGACTCCCCGTCGTGCAGGGCGACCGTGACGGCGGGGGTGGCGGTATCAAGAGCGAGCAACAGCACGTGACAAGCGTACGGCGCGCCGTGGGAGCTGTGTGGTGCGGGCGCCGGGACAACGGCGCGGCAGGCGTGTGCGGCACCTGGTGCTACGGTCAGCCGCATAGCCGTACGACGCATCGGGTAAGTCGGTAAGGAGTGTGCGCAGCGTGGCACGCAGCAGCTCGGGGGTCATCGTGGCCGCGCTCACCGCGGCGGCCCTCGCCGGGGTCGGCTTCCTGGCGTACCAGGCGGAGGCCGCGCCCGACCGCCCCGCCGCCGCCCACGCAGCGGGCCAGGGCTCCGGCAAGGGCGCCAAGGGCGACGGTTCCGGTGCCGATGCGGGCAAGGGCGGGGACGCGGCCGGCCAGGGGCAGGCCCCGGCGCCCGACGCGGTGCCGGAGGGCTCCGGGACGGGGCTGCGCGTCGTCTATGCGCTCGCGCAGAAGCGCGTGTGGCTGGTGGGCCAGGACGGCAAGGCCACCCGCACCTTCGAGGTCGCACCGAGCACGGTGAGCCCGCCGCCGGGCACGTACGCGGTCACCTCGCGCACCCCGACCGTCACCGGCTCCGACGGCACGCCCGTCGAGCACGTGGTGATCTTCCACAAGGACCCGACCGGGATCGTCTTCGGCTTCAGCGCGGCCGTGGACGGCTCCTCGCCGAACCCGGCGTCGGCGAAGAAGACCGGCGCGATCCGCGAGAAGCCGGCCGACGGGCGGTCGATGTGGGAGTTCGCGGTGACGAACACGAAGGTGGTCGTGATCCCGTAGCGGTCACCCGTTCGGGCTAAGCCGCGTCGCGCTGCTCCTGCGGCCCGTCGGTGCGGGTTTCGTCCGGTTCCGGCGCGCGCGGTGGCGTGGAGACCGCGTCCGCGGCGGCGCAGGAGGCCAGCAGGTCGTGCATCGACGGGGTCCGTTCCGGATCGCGCGGCACGGCGGCAACGGCGGGGGCAGCGGGCTCGTGGGCCGACATGGTGCCTCCTGGGGAGCAGAGCGCGGGCACGCAGGCGTAGGTTAGGTAGACCTAACCAAGCCTCCGTACTCCATGTGACCACGCGCGGCACCACGCGCGCAACATTTTGCCGACGGCCTGTCGGAACCCGGTCTCAGACCAGGGTGGTGAAGTCGGCGTCCGCCCAGCGCGCACCGATGCCCGTGACCGTGACCGTACGCACGTCGTCGGCCTCGTCGCCCGCGTCCAGGGCGGGGGCGTCCGCGCCCACCGCACGCTCGATCACCACGCGCAGCCGGTCCTCCGAGAGGTCCTCCACCTTGCCGTCGCCCCACTCGACGACCACGACGGACTCGGGGAGGGAGACGTCGAGGTCCAGGTCCTCCATCTCGTCCAGGCCGCCGGAGAGTCGGTAGGCGTCGACGTGCACCAGCGCCGGACCGCCCACCAGGGACGGGTGGACGCGGGCGATGACGAACGTGGGCGACGTCACGGCCCCCCGCACTCCGAGGCCCTCGCCGAGACCGCGCGTCAGCGTCGTCTTCCCGGCACCGAGCTCGCCGGAGAGCAGGACGAGGTCACCGGGGCGCAGGCATGCGGCGAGGCGGCGGCCCAGGTCGCGCATGGCGTCCGCGGACTTGATCGTCAGCTGGGTGGGTACAGCGGTGTTCATACCCGCCGATGGTACGGGGTGAGTCCCGGGCAGGCGGATCCCGCCGGTTCGTGCCCACCGGGCAGCAAGCACCCCGCCGCGTCAGCACCCCGCCGCGTCAGCACCCCGCCGCGTCAGCACCCCGCCGCGTCAGCGCCCCGTCCGGCGTGCCGCCGGGCGGCGCGCGGCCGCCGCCGCCGTCGCCGACTCCAGCAGTGCGGCCAAGTGCGTCCGCACCAGCTCCGGCCGTTCCAGCATCACCAGGTGCCCCGCCCCGGGGACGACGACCAGGTCCGCCGCATCCGGCAGGGCCTCCGCGATCGTCTCGCTGTGCGAGGCCGGCGTGATCAGGTCCTTCTCGCCGGCCAGCACCAGCACCGGGACGTCCTCGAACGCCGCCAGCGCCGCCAGTTTGTCGTGTTCGCCGAAGGCCGGGTAGAAGGCGGCGACCACGTCGACGGGCGTGGCCTCGATGAGGCGTTCGCAGAAGCGGGCGACCGCCGGGTCGACGTCCTTGGGGGAGCCGAAGGAGTAGCGGCGGATGATGCCGGCGAGCAGGTCGGCCGTGGCCCGGCGGCCCTTCTCGACGAGTTCCGTCTGTACGGACATCAGCTTGAACGCCCCCGGCAGGACCGTGCGCCGCAGGACGTTCATGCCGGTCGCCGGCAGCCCGTAGGTGACGTCGGAGAGCCGGCCCGAGGACGTGCCGACGAAGGCCGCGCCGACGACACGCTCGGCGATCAGCTCCGGGTACTGGGCGGCCAGCGCCATCGTCGTCATGCCGCCCATGGAGTGGCCGACGAGGACCAGCGGTCCCTCGGGGGCGGCGGCGTCGACGACGGCCTTCAGGTCGCGGCCGAGCAGGTCGATGCTGACGGGGGTGGCGGCCGGGGCACGCCCGGAGCGGCCGTGGCTGCGCTGGTCCCAGAAGACGGCGCGCACGCCGGCCTCGCGCAGGGCGGCGCGCTGGAAGTGCCAGGAGTCCTGGCCGAGGCAGTAGCCGTGGCTGAAGACGACGGTGAGGGGCGGTGCGGCCGGCCGGCGGCCGAGGAACCCGGCGACGCCGCCGCGTGCCGCGGGGGCCGCGGCCGGCTCGTCGACCTCGTAGTACAGCGGGGTGCCGTCCTCGGCCACCGCCGTGCCGGGGCGGCCGCGCAGGGTGCCGTACGGGCCGGTGGAGTCGAGGGCGAGGCGCGCCTTGCGGCGCATGCCGCGGCCGACGGTCAGGCGTTCGACGGCCACGCCGACCGCGGCTCCCGCGGCCAGCACCCCGACCGCCGTGCCCGCCACACCGGCTCCGCGTCGCCACGCGGCGGCGCCGATGCCGGCGACGCCAGCCTTCATCGCCCCGGTTGTGCTGCCGTCGCCGCCGTCGCTCATGTCAGGCCCCCGTGTCGTCCGCGATCACGTCCGTGTGCGTACCGGTGTCCGTACCCGTGTCCGGATCCGTCTCCCCGAGATAGACGCGGGGTACGCGTGCGGAGATGCGGGTGACGACTTCATAGGCGATGGTTCCGGTCGCCCGGGCCCAGTCCTCGGCGGTCGGTTCTCCCCGGTCACCGGGGCCGAAAAGCACCGCTTCGTCCCCTGGTGCGGCGCTGTCGCCGCCCAGATCGACGACGAACTGGTCCATGGCCACGCGCCCCGCGACCGTGCGCCACTTGCCTCCCACCAGCACCGGACCGGTGCCGGAGCCCGCGCGCGGGATGCCATCCGCATATCCGACCGGAACCAGCGCCAGCGTCGTCTCGCCCGGCGTGGTGTACGTCAGCCCGTACGACACCCCGTGCCCGCCCGGGACCCGCTTGACCGAGGCGAGGGACGCCGACAGCGTCATGATCGGCCGCAGGCCCAGCTCCTCGGGGCTGCCCACCTCCGGGCTCGGCGAGATCCCGTACATGGCCACGCCGGTACGGACGAGGTCGAAGTGCGCCTCGGGGAGCGTGAGGGTGGCCGGCGAGTTCGCGATGTGCCGCACCTCCGGGTCCAGGCCCTGGGCGCGCGCGTAGGCGACCGCGTCCGTGAAGACGCGCAGCTGCGCCCCGATGGAGGGGTGGCCCGGCTCGTCGGCGCACGCGAAGTGCGACCAGATGCCGGTGACCTTCACCAGACCCGCGTCCTCGGCGGCACGCGCCGCCGCAACCAGGGCCTCCCAGTCGCCGGGCTGGCAGCCGTTCCGCCCCAGACCCGTGTCGATCTTGAGCTGGACGCGGGCGGTCAGCCCGGTGCCGCCGATCGCCGCCGTCAGCTCCTCCAGCGCCCACAGGCCGCTGACCGAGACGTCGATGTCCGCCTCGACGGCCTCGCGCCACGGATCGCCCGGCGTCCACAGCCAGCACATCAGCCGGCCGGCATCGCCGGCCGCGCGCAGCGCCAGCGCCTCGTGCGGCGTGGCCGTTCCCACCCACCGGGCACCGGCCTGCCGGGCGGCACGCGCGCACGGCACGGCGCCGTGCCCGTACGCGTTCGCCTTCACGACGGCCATCAGCTGCGCGCGGGGGGCGCGGTCACGCAGGGCACGGACGTTCGCCCGCAGGGCGGCCAGGTCGACCACTGCCCGGGCACGCATCGGAGCCTTCGGTGTCTCACTCATCGCAGCCAGTCTCTCAGGCTGCTTCCGCTTGGTCCCACCCCTGGGTGGTGTCGCCGAGGGGGCCCGAGGGGAGGCTGTGCCCCATGAGGACTGGCTACAGCGTCGAGACCGTACGGGCCGCCGAGCGCGCACTCATGGCCGAGCTGCCCGAGGGCGCCCTGATGCAACGCGCCGCCGCGGGGCTCGCCGCGGCCTGCGCGGACCTCCTCGGCCGGGTGTACGGCGCCCGCGTCGCGCTCCTCGTCGGCAGCGGCGACAACGGCGGCGACGCGCTGTACGCCGGGGCCCGGCTGGCCCGGCGCGGCGCGGGCGTCACCGCGGTACTCCTGGCCCCCGACCGGGCCCACGCCGGCGGCCTGCGCGCCCTGCGCGCGGCCGGCGGACGAGCCGTGACCGCCGGTACGGCAGAGGGCGTACGGGCCGTCGGGCGCGCCGACCTCGTGGTCGACGGCATCGTCGGCATCGGCGGCAAGGGCGGCCTGCGGCCGGAGGCCCAGGAGCTCGTCCGCGCCGCCGAAGGCGCCCTCGTCGTCGCCGTCGACCTGCCCAGCGGCGTCGACGCCGACACCGGAGAAGTACGGGGCGCCGCCGTGCGGGCTGATGCGACCGTGACCTTCGGCGCGTACAAGCCCGGGCTGCTGGTCGACCCCGCACGCGAGCACGCCGGGGCCCTGCGGCTCGTCGACATCGGCCTGCGGCCGTGGCTGCCCGCCGAACCCGACATCGAAGCACTCCAGCACGCGGACGTGGCCCACCTGCTGCCGCGGCCCGCGGCGGAGAGCGACAAATACCGGCGCGGCGTCGTCGGCATCGTGGCCGGCTCCGCCCGCTACCCGGGCGCCGCCGTCCTCGCCGTCGCCGGCGCCCTCGCCGGCGGCGCAGGCGCCGTGCGCTACGCCGGGCCCGCGGCCGACGCGGTCATCGCCCGCTTCCCCGAGACGCTCGTGACGACCGGCCCGCCGTCCAAGGCCGGACGGGTCCAGGCCTGGGTCGTCGGCCCCGGCCTCGGCGACGGCGCGGAGGCGGAGCGGGCGCTGGCGGACGTCCTGGAATCCGACGTCCCCGCCCTCGTCGACGCGGACGGCCTCCGCCTCCTCGACCCCGCAACGGTGCGCTCCCGCACGGCCGAAACCGTCCTGACCCCGCACGCCGGCGAGGCGGCGGCCCTGCTCGGCCTCACGCGCGAGGAAGTCGAATCGGCCCGCGTCGAGGCGGCAGGCGCCCTGGCCGACCGCTTCGGGGTGACGGCCCTGCTCAAGGGCTCGACGACGCTGGTGGCGACCCCCGGCACACCGCTGCGGGTCAACCCGACGGGCACCCCCTGGCTGGCCACGGCGGGCAGCGGCGACGTCCTGTCGGGCCTGACGGGATCGCTGCTGGCCGCGGGCCTCCCCGGCCGCGACGCGGCGTCGGTGGGCGCGTACCTGCACGGTTTGGCGGCGCGCAGGCTGGGGGCGGCGCCGATCACGTCCGTGGCGGTGGCGGAGCGGCTGCGGGAGGTGTGGCGGGACGTCTCGAACGGGTGAATACTCGCAAGAAGCAGTACGGGTACGGGTACGTACCCGTACGGTCGTCGGCATGGAAAAGGAGATGACCGTGGCCGATGCGAACATTCGCATTCCCGCGGAAGCACGGGACCGACTGGCCCAGATCGCCGCAGCGGAGGGCATGTCGCTGCGCGCCTACCTCTCACACCTGGCCGACAGCCTGCTGACGCCGGCCGAGCGGGCCGAACAGGCCGAGCGCGCCCGACAGTTGCTCCGCGAGTGGAACGGGTACGACCCGACCCCGGAGGAAAAGGCGCAGATCGACGCCGAGATCGACCGACGCCTTGAGGCGGCGGCTCGATGAGCGACCATATGCACGTGGTCCTGGACGACACGGCCATGGTTGCCGCGGGCCGCGGCAACGTCATGGCCTCCGGGCTCCTCCACCGCGCGCACGAGGAAGCGACCTGGCACGTCTACGCTCCGGCGTGCGCGCTGGTCGAGGCCGACCGGGCCCGGCCGGGAACAGCGGAGCACATCGCCGCTCTCCCCGGGGTGGTGATCCTCGATCTGGACCTGCCGGCGGCGTTGGCTGTTGCGCGAGGTGACACGTGGGCGGCAGCCCACGCCCAGTACGCCGCCGAGCCGACCGCCGAGCGCCCCAACGGTGCCTTCGTCGCCACGGCCGAGCCCGGCCGGTGGGCGGGGCAAGCGGTGCGGGTGCTGGACGTGAATCCGTAGGAGCCGACTCTCACCGCTCGCGGGCTGTCCGTTCCTCGGGCGAGGTGTCCAGAGTCGTGGCAATCACCTCGTGCAACTTCCCTAGAACGTCGGGAAGCGCCTGCCAGGCCGCCCCGTACTCGGTCAGGACATCGCTGAGGCCACCAGATTCCTCCATCGGTTGCAGCACCGCACTGGTGTAGTGCTCTTGGCTGAAGTGGCCGCATCCGAACAACAGCTGCGCGCGCACCAGCCGCGACGGGTGCCCCGCATACCGCGCCAGCAGCGGGATCGCCCTGTCGTCGCCGATCGTCGTCGCCGTCACCACCACCGCGTGGGCCACCTCGTCGCTCAGGCCCTCCGGGCCCGGGAGGAGGTCCAGGACGACGTCGCCCGCCTCCGCCAGGGCCTTCGCCGATTCGACGTCCCGGGGTGGGATCAGTTCCGACGCCGCGCGTTCGACCTTCGTACGGACCGCCGGGTCCACCTCCGTCGCGTGTTCCAGGCAGGCCGCCGCCAGCAGGTGCAGACGGTGGCGGTTCGCGTCCTCCTTCTCGCCGCGTTCCAGCAGCATCCCCAGCAGTTCCGCCCGCGCCCGCGGCGGCGCGTGGCCCACCGCCATGCGCAGGACGTCCTCCCATTGCGCGTCGTGCGCGTTGTTGACCAGGAGGTCGAAGTCCCAGTCGTCGACGGCCGCCTGGGCGCCCAGGTAGTCCTGGAAGGTGCGGTGGACGAAGTCGAGGGTTTCGCTCGTGGGGCGGCGCAGGAGGCCGCTGCGGACGACGAGGTGGCGCAGGATGTCCTCGGCTCCGCCGAGGGCGGCGACGGCCGGCATGGCGGGCAGGGCGCGGTCGAGGATCTCGACGGCCTTGTGCCATTCGATCTCGGAGCGGCCGTTGCGGATGAGCCAGTAGGCGATCTTCTGCAGGAGCGCGGTCTGGGCCTGTTCGAGTTCGGGGCCTTCGAGGCCGGCGACGATGTCGCGTTCGCGGTCGCGGCGGATGAGGAGCAGGTCGAGGGCGGCGCGGTAGAGCTCCATGCGGCCGTGGGGCAGGTAGCCGCGGCGGGCGCGGTTGAGGGCGCAGATCAGGGCGCACATCAGCGGGTTGGTGGCGAGCCGGCCGAGGTCGCGGGTGGCGACGACGGCGGCGGAGAGGGTGTCGCGGAAGGCGCGCAGGCGTGCGTCGTGCCGGGCGCCTGCGGCTTCGTGCCAGCGGTCGATGAAGGCGAGGACGTCGCCGCGGCTCATGGGCAGGAGTTCGAGTTCGGTGAAGCCGGATTCGGTGAGCCATCCCTCGCGGACGGCGGAGGGCCGGGTGGTGATGACGTAGCGGGCGTCGGGGTAGGCGGCGAGGAGGTCCTTGAGCCAGGCCAGGGTGCGGCGGCGGTCGGCTTCGGGGACTTCGTCGACGCCGTCGACGAGCAGCAGGGCGGTGCCTTCGGTGAGGCGGCGGGTGACCCAGCCGCGGGCGGCGGGGAGTCCGGCGAGGGGGCCGGCCGCGGCGGCGAGGAATTCCTCGGGTTGGGGCAGTGTCCCGCGCCGGATGAGGGTGCGCAGCGGGAGGGTGAGGGGGATGCATCCGCTGAGGTGGCCGAGGGCGGGCGGGAGGTCGCCGCGTGCGGTGACGGTGGCGAGCCACTGCAGCAGGGTGGTCTTGCCGGAGCCGGCGACGCCGCGCAGCAGGACGCGGTTGCGCCCGGCGAGTGCTTCTTCGGCGCGGCGGGGCGAGGTCAGGGCCCGGTCGGCGCCGGGGAGGGTGAAGCCTTCGCCGGCGCCGGTGAGTTCGAGGCTGAGGTAGGCGGTGTCCAGGGGCCAGGTCTCGCCGTCGCCGTCGGTGAGGGTGAGGCCGATGATGGTGAGTTCGCCGGACTTGCCGATGACGTACTCGCGTAACCGTCGCTCGAATTCCTCCACTTCGAGCTGTTGCTTCGAGGCGAGGGAGCGGGATTGCGGCCGGTCGCCGGCGAGGACGCACTCCTGCAGGAAGCGGAAGTCCTGCCACAGGGTTTCGGCGGGGGTGATGGTCAGGCGGCCGTGGGCCCATCCGCCGGGGTCGGCGTGGACGACGCCGGCGAGCAGGCCGCCCACGAAGACGGCGGCTCCGGACATGCCCGCCCAGGGTGAGGTGCCGTCGCCGGGGGCGGCCGGTGCGCCGTGCTCGCAGTCGAGGACGTACCGGCCGCCGAGCAGGTTGCTGCCGGGCTTGAGGGTGCCGACGAGCTGCTCGCTGTCGAGTTCGCCGGCTCCGTCGCGCTGGACGTGGGGGTAGCCGATGGCGTGTGCGCCCGGCCAGGCCCGCAGGTCGTACGCGCGCCCCCACACCAACGGTTCGAAGTGTCCGGCGACTTCCTCGTGCACCAGGTCGCGGTCGGCGACGAGCAGGGCGACGTCGCAGCGGCGGTTGTCGTCGCGTGCCCAGGTCACCCGGCAGCGCACCCTGCCGGTGCCGCCGGGGACGATCACCGCCGGTTCGGTGCAGCCGGCGACGACGTGGGCCGCGGTGAGCACGACTCTCGGTGTCAGCAGGTACCCACTGCCCTGGCTGCTGCCGAGCACCGCCGCGATGCGTTCCCTTGCCGGGTGCACTCCCCCGCCCCCTTCGACCTCTGCCGTACCGCCGGGCTCGAGGTGACGATACGGCAGCGGGGCGAGGAGGGAAGGGGCAACGGCTCAGGCGGTGCGGGACGCCCGTACCGCCGCGGTCAGCCAGTCGACGGCCGGGCCCATGTCCGGGGCGGGCCAGCCGTTGATGACGGAGATCAGGCGCCAGTAGTGCTCGTAGCGGGAGTCCCTGGCGACGTCGAGGCGCTGCAGCAGCCAGGCGCGGAACTCCGGCCCGTCACTGCGGCCGCTGAGCTCGGCGCACTGGCGCACGAGTTCGTCGGCGACCGGGCGGGCCGCGTCCGACTCCGGCGCGATGCCGGCGGCGCGGGCGTCGGCGGTCCGCTGCCGGATCAGCTCGGCGAGCCGCTCGGCCTCGGAGGGCGCCGGCCGGTCGACGTCCTTCAGGGCCTCGATCTGGTCGATGGCGGCCTTGCGCATGCCGGCGCGGAAGTCGTCGTCCTGGAGGAGTTCGGCCAGTTCGACCCAGGCGTCGAGCTGGGCCTGCGTGGGGTCGTCCGGCAGGTCGGGCATGGCTGCGCGCATCGTGGCGAGGAAGCCGGGGTCGACGTCCAGGCCCTGGAAGGCGCTGTCGATGAAGGTGGTGACCAGGTGGCGGCGTTCCCGGTCGGACAGGGTGGCGAGCTTGTGCATGAGTTCCATCTCCTCCGGTGCGGACCCGCGTCCGGCCACCGCGCGCAGGACGGCCCGGCGCAGCCGCAGCGTGCGGATCTGCGTCTCCAGGGCCTCGGCGTGCACCGCGGCGACCTCGGCGACGGTGACCTCGCGCTCCAGCACCCGCTGGATGGTGGCGAGGCCGACCCCGAGGTCGCGCAGTGTCCGGACGAGGCCGAGCCGGGCCAGGGCGTCCTGCCCGTAGCGGCGGTAGCCGGCGGGCGTACGGTCGGCCGGCGGCACCACGCCCGCATCGGACCAGAACCGGATGGTCCTGACCGTCAGGCCGGTCGTCCGGGCCAGTTCGCCGATGGAGTACAGGGGGGTGTCGTCGTCCATGTCCGCCACCTTGGGGTCTCCCGTCGCTGGAGGGTCAAGCCGGCGGGCGAGGAGCGCGCGAGCCGGTTGGGCCGAGCGGCTGAATGTGGCACCCGGGCGCTCGTCCTCCTGTGGGTTGCCGGGACGCTGCGCGACAACCGCAGCACGATACGTCGGGGACGAGTGGGTCGACCGTGCGGAGGAGCGTCGTGAAAAGAGTCGTGCAGGCGGTGACGTTCGCCGGGACCTGTGGCCTGGCCCTGTTCGGTACCACGGACGCGCAGGCGCAGACCGCTCCCGGCGGATCCCTGCTGGCCGCCGTGGTGGGCGCCGATCTGGGCACGGTGACGAGCATGGTGTCGGGGGTCGCCTGCGACAACCGCCTGGCCGACTTCCACTACAAGTCGCCGGTGACCCGTGCGCCGCACCCTTGTATCAACGGTCCGGTCGACAGCGGAAACAGCAGCAACAGCAACAACTTCCTCAACCACGGCAACCCGGTGGACAGCGGCAACATCGAGACCGCGGCGGGCTCGACCAACAGCCTCAACACCGCCAAGGGATCCGAGCACAACAGCGAGAACGACATCGCCCGGCTGCGCTAGGGCGTCACCGGTACAGGTCGGCGGCCTTCCCGAGGTCCTGCTGCTCGTTGGCGCTGCCCGCGGCAGCGCCCGTACCGGTGGAGCCGGAGTTCACGGAACCGGCGTTGTTCGTGGGGCTTCCGCTGCTGCTGGGGTTGCCGGTGATCCGGACGTTCTGCGCGTTGCTGGAGTTGCCGCTGTTCACGGGGCCGTTGACGCACGTCCGGGCCCGCCCCTCGCAGGTGAACCCGGCGTGGAAACGGATGTACGTGTCACCGTCGGCGTCGAAGGGCCCGACGCCCCCCGCCGCGGCGGGCGACGCCCCGACCCCGGCCAGGAGGAGGCCGAGGACGCCCGTGCCCACCGTCTTCATGCCACTGGTTGTCTTCACTGTGCGGTCCTGTCCCTCGCGGTCGGCGCATGCTGCAGACCTCCCTACCGGGAGCCCCCGTACCGGCCAAGCCCGCAGGACGACCGGCCTGCCACGTTCACCCTCTCCGACTACCGGTATTCACCGTGACGGCCCTTTCACGGGCGCGGCCCGGGCCCTGCCGCCCGCCGGAAATCCGTCGCGGCCCTGCGGACGGCCCGCCTACGGTGGCCGCGTCGTCCTCGACGAGGTCTTCCTGGACGGCGCGGCGTCGCAGCAGCGCCTGCGGGAGGGCCTGGCGGGGCTGGAGGTCCTGTGGGCCGGCGTCCGGTGCGACGGCACGGTGGCGGCGGGCCGCGAGATCGCCCGCGGCGACCGGGTTCAGGGGATGGCAGCCCTGCAGGCGGAGAGCGTCCACGTCGGCGTCACGTACGACGTGGAGGTCGACAGCACCCGCGCCGAGTCGATCGAGTGCGCCCGTCTCATGGCCGCAGCCGTGAAGCGGTAGCTCTGCAGCGGGCGCACTCCCCGTGCCCCTACCCCTCCGCGATCACCACCGCCGAGGCCACGCCCGCGTCGTGGCTGAGGGAGAGGTGCCAGGAGCGGACGCCGAGGGCCTCGGCGGCGGCCGCCACCGTGCCGCTGACGACGAGGCCGGGGCGGCCGCGGTCGTCGGTGGTGACCTCCGCGTCCGTCCACAGCAGCCCGGGCGGCGCGCCCAGCGCCTTGGCCAGGGCTTCCTTGGCGGCGAAGCGGGCCGCCAAGGAGGCGATGCCGCGCCGTTCGCCGCTCGGCAGGTACCGCTCGCGTTCGACGAAGAGGCGGTCGGCCATCCCGGGCGTGCGCTGCAGGGCCGCGTCGAAGCGCTCGATCTCGGCGACGTCGATGCCGACTCCGACGATCATTCGACCGTCACCGACTTGGCGAGGTTGCGCGGCTGGTCGACCTCGTTGCCGCGGGCCGTGGCGAGTTCGCAGGCGAAGACCTGCAGGGGCACGGTGGCGACGAGGGGCTGCAGGAGCACGGGCGTGGGCGGGATCTCCACCAGGTGGTCGGCGTAGGGGCGTACGGCCTCGTCGCCGCGCTCGGCGATGACGATGGTGCGGGCGCCGCGGGCGCGGATCTCCTGGATATTGGAGACGATCTTGTCGTGGAGGACGGAGCGCCCGCGCGGCGAGGGGACGACCACGACGACCGGCACGTCCTTCTCGATGAGCGCGATCGGGCCGTGCTTGAGCTCGCCGGCCGCGAAGCCCTCGGCGTGCATGTACGCCAGTTCCTTGAGCTTGAGCGCGCCTTCCAGGGCCACCGGATAGCCGACGTGCCGACCGAGGAAGAGGACGGTGTTCTTGTCGGCCAGGGAGCGGGCGAGCTCGCGCACCGGCTCCATGGTCTCCAGGACCTCCTCCACCTCCTGCGCGATCTCGGACAGCTCGTGGATGACGGAGCGGATCTCGTCGCCCCACTTGGTGCCGCGCACCTGCCCCAGGTACAGCGCCACCAGGTAGCAGGCGACGAGCTGGGTGAGGAACGCCTTGGTGGAGGCGACGGCGACCTCCGGCCCGGCGTGCGTGTAGAGGACGGCGTCCGACTCGCGCGGGATCGTCGAGCCGTTGGTGTTGCAGATGGCCAGCACCTTGGCGCCCTGTTCGCGGGCGTGCCGCAGGGCCATCAGGGTGTCCATGGTCTCGCCGGACTGGCTGATGGCGACGACGAGCGTGCGCTGGTCGAGGATCGGGTCGCGGTAGCGGAACTCGCTGGCGAGCTCGGTCTCGCAGGGGATGCGGGTCCAGTGCTCGATGGCGTACTTGGCGATCAGCCCCGCGTGGTAGGCCGTGCCGCAGGCGACGATGACGACCTTGTCGACCTCGCGCAGCACGGAGTCGGGGATGCGGACCTCGTCGAGGGTGAGCGAGCCCGCCGCGTCGATGCGGCCGAGGAGGGTGTCGGCGACGGCGCGCGGCTGCTCGGCGATCTCCTTGAGCATGAAGTAGTCGTAGCCGCCCTTCTCGGCGGCGGAGGCGTCCCAGTCGACGTGGTAGGCGCGCACGGCGTCGTCGGCCGGGTTGCCGTCGAAGTCGGTGACGCGCACGCCGTCGCGGCGCAGCTCGACGACCTGGTCCTGGCCGAGTTCGATGGCGTCGCGGGTGTGGGCGATGAAGGCGGAGACGTCGGAGGCGAGGAAGTTCTCGCCGTCACCGATGCCGACGACGAGGGGGGAGTTGCGGCGGGCGCCGACGACGACCTCGGGGTCGTCGGCGTGCACGGCCACGAGGGTGAAGGCGCCTTCGAGGCGGCGGCAGACCTGGCGCATGGCCTCGGCGAGGTCGCCGCAGGAGGAGAAGGCCTCGGAGACCAGGTGGGAGACGACCTCGGTGTCGGTCTCGGACTGCAGGCGGTGGCCGCGGTCGGTGAGCTCGGCGCGCAGGTCGGCGAAGTTCTCGATGATGCCGTTGTGGACGACGGCGACGCGGCCGGGGTTGTCGAGGTGGGGGTGGGCGTTGGCATCGGTGGGTCCGCCGTGGGTGGCCCAGCGGGTGTGGCCGATGCCGGTGGAGCCGGAGGACAGGGGCCGGTCGGCCAGTTCCTTCTCCAGGTTGGCGAGCTTGCCCGCCTTCTTCGCGGCGGCGAGCCCGCCGTCGGCCAGGACCGCCACGCCGGCCGAGTCGTAGCCGCGGTACTCCAGCCGCCGCAGCCCTGCCAATACGACGTCGAGGGCGCACTGCCCTCCCACATAACCAACGATTCCGCACATGGACTGCAGCGTACGACCCCGGGGTCAACGCCCGCGGTCGATCCGGTCGATGGCGTCCTGCACCATCTCCAGGTACTCGACCTCCTCGCAGCGCGGTTTGCTGCCGAGAACATAGCGGTCGAGGCAGTCGGAGAGGTCCTGGCCGATGTCCTCGTCCGGCAGTTCGGCGGCGAGGTCGCCGCGCACGCGGTCGGCGAAGACGGCGCGGGCCGCGCCGCGGGACGGCCGGTGGGGGCGTACGAGCCGAAGTGCGCCGCTGCAGGCGCGGCGGACGCGGCGGGCGGCGAGGCGGAGGACGAACAACGCGACCCCTGGTGCGACAGGTGGGGGCAGAGGCGGGCGGACGCTATTCCTGACTTGCGGGTAAGTACAGGGCCCGGACGGAACTTCACCCACGGTCGTCACTCACTTCCCTACCGTCACGACGGAACCGCCACCCGGGCGTGAACCCCGCCCCGCGGACGCGCACAATGGGCCCGTGCCCACCACCACCGAGCAGCCGCAGCAGCGACGCCGCGGCGGCGACTCCCCCGCACAGCAGTCCTCGCCCTTTGTGGACCTGACCAGGGCGCAGTGGAGCGCCCTGCGCGAGAACACGCCGCTGCCGCTGACCGCGGCGGAGGTCGAGCGGCTGCGCGGGCTCGGCGACGTGATCGACCTGGACGAGGTCCGCGACATCTACCTGCCGCTCTCGCGGCTGCTGAACCTGTACGTGGGGGCCACGGGCAGCCTGCGCGGCGCACTGAACACGTTCCTGGGCGAGAAGGGCGCGCAGCGCGGCACGCCGTTCGTCATAGGCGTGGCCGGCAGCGTGGCGGTGGGCAAGTCGACCACGGCCCGACTGCTGCGGGAGCTGCTGGCACGCTGGCCCGAGCACCCGCGCGTGGAGCTGGTCACGACGGACGGCTTCCTGCTGCCGAACGCCGAGCTGCACCGGCGCGGGCTGATGTCGCGGAAAGGTTTCCCCGAGTCGTACGACCGCCGGGCCCTGACGCGCTTCGTCGCGGATGTGAAGGCCGGCAAGGACGAGGTGAGCGCGCCGGTCTACTCCCACCTCACCTACGACATCGTCCCCGGCGAGCGGTTGACCGTGCACCGGCCCGACATCCTGATCGTCGAGGGCCTGAACGTGCTGCAGCCCGCCCAGCCCGGCAAGGACGGCCGTACGCGGGTGAGCCTGGCCGACTACTTCGACTTCAGCGTGTACGTCGATGCGCGGGCCGAGGACATCGAGCGGTGGTACTACGAGCGGTTCACGAAGCTGCGGGCAACGGCCTTCCAGGACCCGAACTCCTACTTCCGCCGGTACACGCAGGTGTCGGAGGAGGAGGCGCTGGACTACGCCCGCCGCAACTGGCGCACCATCAACAAGCCGAACCTGCTGGAGAACGTGGCCCCGACGCGCGGCCGCTCCAACCTGATCCTCCGGAAGGGCGCGGACCACAAGGTGCAGCGGCTGTCGCTACGGAAGCTGTAGGGGCTGCGCCCCGTAGGGGCGCGGGGCAGTGTCGTTCTGCGGCTGCCGCCGCGTGGGCGCGATCGGCCACCGACGCGCCCGCACTTCATCTGCGGGCGCGTCGTGGCTTGTTGCGCAGTTCCCCGCGCCCCTTCGGGGCGCAGGCGGCGGGCGGCTAGCCCAGAGCCGTCCGCACGACCTCGGCCAGCTGCTCGGCAACCTTCGTCGCCTGCTCGTGGTCCGCGGCCTCGACCATGACCCGCACCAGCGGCTCCGTGCCCGAGGAGCGCAGCAGGACGCGGCCGGTGCCGCCCAGCTCGCGCTCGGCGGCGTTGACGGCGGCGGCGAGCTCCTCGGAGGTGCCCACGCGGGACTTGTCAACGCCGCGCACGTTGATCAGGACCTGCGGCAGGCGCTCCATGACGCCGGCCAGCTCGGCCAGCGGGCGGCCCGTGGCGGCCACGCGGGCGGCCAGCATCAGGCCGGTCAGGGTGCCGTCGCCGGTCGTGGCGTGGTCCAGGACGATGACGTGGCCGGACTGCTCGCCGCCGAGGGCGAAGCCGTTCGCCTTCATCTCCTCCAGGACGTAGCGGTCGCCGACCGCGGTCTGGACGAGCTGGACGCCCTCGCGCTCCATGGCGAGCTTGAAGCCCAGGTTGGACATGACGGTGGCCACGACGGTGTTCTTGCGCAGCGTGTCCGCCTCGCGCATGGCCAGGGCCAGGACGGCGAGGATCTGGTCGCCGTCGATCTCGTTGCCCTGCGCGTCCACGGCCAGGCAGCGGTCGGCGTCGCCGTCGTGGGCGACGCCCAGGTCGGCGCCGTGCTCGACGACGGCGGCGCACAGCTTGGCCAGGTGGGTGGAGCCGCACTCGTGGTTGATGTTGAGGCCGTCGGGCTCGGTGCCGATGGTGACGACCTCGGCGCCGGCGCGGGCGAAGGCCTCGGGCGAGACGCGGGCGGCGGCGCCGTGGGCGCCGTCGATGACGACCTTCAGGCCGTCGAGGCGGTTGGGCAGGACGCCGATGAGGTGGGCGACGTAGTTGTCGAAGCCCTGGTCGTAGTCGCGGACCCGGCCGACGCCGGCGCCGGTGGGCCGGTCCCAGGGCTCGCCGGAGGCGTGGGCGCGGTAGGTCTGCTCGATGCGGTCCTCGAGCTCGTCGGCCAGCTTGTGGCCGCCGCGGGCGAAGAACTTGATGCCGTTGTCGGGCATCGCGTTGTGGCTGGCGGAGAGCATGACGCCGAGGTCGGCGCCGAGCGCGCCGGTGAGGTAGGCGACGGCCGGCGTGGGCAGCACGCCCACCCGCAGGACGTCGACACCGGCGCTGGCGAGCCCGGCCACCACGGCGGCCTCCAGGAACTCCCCGGACGCACGCGGATCACGGCCGACCACCGCCACCGGGCGATGGCCCTCGAACGTGCCCGCCTCGGCGAGCACGTGCGCCGCCGCGACCGACAGGCCGAGCGCGAGCTCGGCCGTCAGATCGGCGTTGGCGACACCGCGCACGCCGTCCGTACCGAAGAGTCGTCCCACTGGTGTCCTCCGAAAAACGCGGGAGTGCGGGGCCCGGCACGAGCCCCCTTGCTTGAGCTGTCGAGTCTGTGCGGCTTTGACCCCCCGCGCCGCTTTTCATCCTCGGGCCGTCAATGGCCGAACGCCCCGGCGGCACGAGAGAACGTGTCGCCGGGGCGTTCGAGCAGTGCAGCAGAAGCCGCGATTAGCGCTTGCTGTACTGCGGAGCCTTGCGGGCCTTCTTCAGACCGGCCTTCTTGCGCTCGACCGCACGGTCGTCGCGGCTCAGGAAGCCGGCCTTCTTCAGCGGGCCGCGGTTGTTGTCCACGTCCGCCTCGTTCAGGGCGCGGGCCACGCCCAGGCGCAGGGCGCCGGCCTGGCCGGAAACGCCGCCACCCGAGATGCGGGCGATGACGTCGTAGCGGTCGTCGAGCTCGAGCACCTTGAAGGGCTCGTTGACTTCCTGCTGGTGCACCTTGTTCGGGAAGTAGTCCTCGAGGGTGCGACCGTTGATCTTCCACTGACCGGTGCCCGGAACGATCCGGACGCGGGCGATGGCGTTCTTGCGACGGCCCAGGCCGGCGGCCGGCTGCGGCTCGCCGAAGCGGGACGCGAGGGACTCGGAGGTGTACTCCGACTCGACGACCTCGGTCTCGGTGGTGTACTGCTCGACGTCCTCGATCGGCGTCTCGGCGGTGGTCTCAGCCACTGGTTCTCCTCAGACTTTCTGGTTCGGCGGTGGCCGGGACTAGCCCTGCTTGACCTGGGTGATCTCGAACGGAACGGGCTGCTGGGCGGCGTGCGGGTGCTGGTCGCCCGAGTAGACCTTCAGCTTGGAGAGCATCTGACGGCCGAGGGAGTTCTTGGGCAGCATGCCCTTGACGGCCTTCTCGACGGCCTTCTCCGGGTTCTTGTCCAGCAGCTCGTCGTAGCGGACGGAGCGCAGACCACCCGGGAAGCCGGAGTGGCGGTAGGCCATCTTCTGGATCTTCTTGTTGCCCGACAGGTGCACCTTGTCGGCGTTGATGATGACGACGAAGTCACCCATGTCCATGTGCGGCGCGTACACGGGCTTGTGCTTGCCGCGGAGCAGCGACGCGGCCGTGGAGGCCAGACGGCCCAGGACGACGTCCTGGGCGTCGATGATGTGCCACTGGCGCTGGACATCGCCGGGCTTGGGGCTGAACGTACGCACGGTCGTAGCCTTCGCTTCGTTAGTGAGTGGGTCCTGACACGGGTCCACCGTGTCGATCACACGGTCTCGGCCGCACACGGGGACGCAACCCGCATGCCGGCCCACCGGTACTCGACCTGGCGGACAAGCGTAAGGGCCCCTCGCGTGAGAACGACCAAGCCAATACGCATAACGAACTCGTAGAGTACCGGGCCGTCCCCACCGGGGTCAAAACGTCCCGCCGGGCCCGCACAGGCCGCCCGGGACCGGCGCTGCCGCGGCTTCGGGGCCCCGGTCTACGATGCACGCCATGAGTTTCGGGCAGGCAGGGCCGCACGGGGGCCAGCAGGAGGGCCGGCACGGGGGCCCGGGGGAGACGCAGCCGGTCACGCCACCGCCGTGGGGGCAGCAGCCGCAGCGGCAGGCACCGCCCCAGGTGCCCCCGCCGCCCGCCGCAAGCCACCTCGGCCCCGGCGGCGCCCCCATGCCGCCCGGCGCGCAGCTGCCCGGCTGGCAGCAGCCCGCCGCCCCGGCGGACACCCCCGACTGGTCCGCCCTCGCCGAATCCGGCGCCGCCCGGGACCGGCGCCGCAAGCTGCTGATGATCGGCGGCGGCGTGCTGGCCACGGCGGCCGTCGCCGGGATCGTGGCCGCGGCCGTGGCGCTCTCCGGCAAGGACGACAAGGACCTGCCGCCCGCGCAGAAGCTGCCCAGCGCCTCCGCCGGCACCTCGGAGCCGACGTTCTCGCAGAACACGCCCCCGCCGAACCCGCTCGAGTTCATATCCAGCGCGGACAAGGACACCGCCCCGCTCAACACCAAGACGATCTTCCCGCACACCAAGCCGTCCATCGACAAGCGGCAGTACGAGCGTGTGGCCACCCACACCGCCCTGACCTGCTCCGACGCCACGCAGGGCGGCCTGGGCCACGTCCTGGCCCGCAACGACTGCCGGCAGGTGCTGCGCGCCACCTACGTACGCGACGGCGTCGCGGTCACCGTCGGCGTGGCCGTCTTCGACACCAAGGTCAAGGCCGACCAGGCCAAGGTCGACTTCACCGGCAACATCACCCCGCTGACCGGCGGCGAGGCGCCCAGCTTCTGCAAGGGCACCGCCTGCCGGCTGACCGCGAACTCGCAGGGGCGCTACGCCTACTTCACCGTCGCCGGCTACACCGACGGCTCCGCGGTGCCGGACAACGACACCAAGGCGCTCCAAGCCGGCCGCGACCTGTCCGGCTACATCTTCCGCCGGATCATGGACCGCGCCAACGCGGCGGCCGCCGGGCAGCCCCAGCCGTCCGGGAAGCCCTCCGACAAGCCCGCGCAGATTCCCTCGGGGAAGCCCTCTTCGAGCTGAGCGGCGAGCCCGGCGCTTTACTCCGGCGGGTTACTCCGGCGCCTCGCCAGCGCCCGCCTCGCCGCCCTCGTCCGGGGCCTGGACCGGCAGGCGGGAGGGCGGCACCGCCGGCGGCCGCGCCGCCCGGTCCAGCCGCTCGACCTTGGCCACCTGCGCCGCCACCAGCGCCTGCGGGATCTCCACGGCCGACGGGTCGGACAGGTGCGTGGCGAAGAACATCGACAGCATCGACCCCGTGCGCACCACGGTCACCAGGCTCGGGGCCCGCTCCGCGGCGTTCACCAGGCGGTACGCCACGGCCTCGTCCCCGATCCGCGGCGCCGGCAGCACCGTCACCGTGGAGAAGCGCTGCGGCTGCCCCTCCCCCGTGCGCATGGCGAAACCGCCCGCGCAGCTGCCCGCCGCCGTCCGCAGCCCCCGCAGCGTGGCGCGGGCGCCGTCCCCCTCGTACGCCGAGACCCGGATCGTGCCGAGCAGGCCCTGGAAGCGCCGGTCGCCGGTCGTCCGGGAGAAGGTCCGCACCACCGAGGCCACGGGGGCCGGCTGCTGCCGGGACCCCAGCGCGACCACCAGCGGTCGGCAGGCGCTGCTGCGCGTGGTCGGCGTGCCGCTGCCCGCCGAGCCGGCGGACGCGCGCTCGATCGCGTACCCCGGCACCTCCCGGGCCCCCAGCTCCACGTGGGCGAGGTGTCCCCGGTCGAGCGCCGCGAGCGCGTGCGGCCCGCCGTCGGCCCGCGGCTCGTCCTTGCCCTCGCCACCCCTGCCGCCGCCCGCCACGCCGCAGCCGGCCACCAGTGCCAGTACGGCGGCCGCCGTCACGGCCCCGCGCCTCCCAGTACCCACGTAAGTGGCCTCCTCATGAATTCGCGCGGCGTGACCCACGCCACAATGTAGGCTGCGCTGGCGAACGAGAGAGTCCGGACACACCCAGGCCAGGGGGAAGGACGGCCGCGGCGCCCGCGCGCCGCCGCCCACACCGCCATGAAGATCTCTTTCCTTTTGCAGAACGCCTACGGCATCGGCGGAACCATCCGCTCCACCTTCAACGTGGCCGGCGCCCTCGCCGCCCGTCACGACGTGGAGATCGTCTCCGTCATCAGAAGCGGCGAGAAACCCCGGCTGGCCCTGCACCCCAGGGTCAGGGTCGTCAACCTCATCGACCAGCGCACCGACAAGGGCATCGACCTCGACGACCCCCTCCTGCGGCAGGACAGCGAGTACGTCCCGCCCGCCGAGGCCAAGGGCGCCCACTTCAGCGCGCTCACCGACCGCCGGGTCGCCGCCCACCTCGCCGCCACCGACGCCGACGTCGTCATCGCCACCCGCCCCGGCCTCGTGATGTACCTCGCCGAGTTCGGCCGTGACCGCCGCTACCTGCGCATCGGCCAGGAACACCGCATCTACGGCACCCACGAGCCCGCCATCCGCGCCTACCAGGACGCCTCCATCCCCCACCTCGACGCGCACACCACCGTCTCCGAGGCCGACGCCGTCACCCACCGCGAAGCCCTGCCCGGCATCACGACGAAGATCGTCTGCATCCCCAACGGCTGCCCGCCCTCCGAGGTCGAACCCGCCGACCCCACCACCAAGCTCGTCGTCGCCGCCGGCCGGCTCATCCCCGTCAAGCGCTACGACCTGCTCATCGGCGCCTGGGCCCAGGTCGCCGCCGCCCACCCCGACTGGCGCCTGCGCCTGTACGGTCGCGGCCCCGAGCACGCCAAACTGCGCGCCCGCATCGACAAACTCGGCCTCAACGAATCCATCACCCTCATGGGCGCCCACTCCCCCATCGAGCCCGAATGGGCCAAGGGCTCCATCGCCGCGGTCACCTCCCGCGAGGAGTCCTTCGGCATGACCATCGTCGAGGCCATGGGCTGCGGCGTCCCCGTCGTCGCCACCGACTGCCCGCACGGCCCCGGCGAGATCATCAGCGACGGCGAGGACGGCCTGCTCGTCCCCGTCGGCGACACCGACGCCATCGCCAAGGGCCTGCTCACCCTCATCGAGGACGACGACCTGCGGCGCACCATGGGCGAGGCCGCCCGCCTCTCCGCCCGCCGGTACGCGCCCGAACGCATCGCCGACGCGTACCTCGCGCTCATCGACGACCTCGGCGGGCCCCGCCCGGCGGCCGCCCCCGCCGCGGACCCGGCCCTGCGGCTTCCGCTCAAACGGCGCCTGCGCCGCCTCGCCGGACGACTCCACCGCGCCCTGCGCCCGCGCCCCTCCACCAGCCCGCCCCCGGCGAAGAAGGTGCTCAAGGACGTCGTCGTCCGCAAACCGCTGCGGCCCGTCGCCTCCTGCCGCGTCGACGCCGCCGGCGACATCCGGGTCCTTGTCGACCCCACGGGCGTCAGCGGCCACACGCTCTCCCTGACCGTCACCCGGCGCAAGGAGGGCAAACCCCTCACCGTCCCCCTCGACCCCCCGGCCGACGGCACCGGCCCCTGGACGGCCGTCCTGCGCCGCACGGAGCTGCGGCTGGCCGAAGGCCGCTGGGACCTGCACGTCGTCCGCGCCGAGGACAAGGCCCGCCGCCGCGTCGTCGCCCACCTCCCCGAAGGCCGCCGCCTCCTCGCCCTCGACCCCCTGCCCGGCTCCCCCTTCACCTGGTGGATCCCCTACTCCACCGTCGACGGCTACCTCGCCGTACGCGCCTGGTACCGCGAGGCCCACGCCGAGGCCCGCACGGTACGGGTGCGCGACGACGCGTTCACGGTGGAGGGCACGGTGCACGGCGCCGCGGAGCTCGGCTCCGGGGCGACGGTGTTCGGGCGGCCGCGGGGCGAGGGCGGCACGGAGGTGACGGCGGACGTGGAGGTCCTCACCCCCACAACGTTCCGCTTCACCCTCCCCCACGAGCGCCTGGCGCCCCGCCCGGCCACGTGGGACCTCTTCCTGCGCCCCGCGGCCTCCGCGGACCCGATCCGCATCGGCCGTCTGACGGGCGACATCGTGGACCGCAACAAGACGGACGTCTACCCGGTCGTGTCGGGCATCCGCCCGTACTTCACGGTGACGAGCGACCTGGCGGTGACGGCCGAGTAGAGCGGGGGTCCGGGGGCGCAGCCCCCGGAAACACCCCTCAGCAGCAGCCGCCCCCGACGGCACCCGGCAACGTCCGCCGGTTGCGTGCCTCCCGGTTCCGGGCCGCCAGTTCGGAGTCCGCCGGGTAGCCGACCTCCTCCAGCGTCAGCCCGTGCGGCCGCACCACGTGCACGGCCGAGTCGCGGACGCCCGCGGCCAGCACCTTGCCCGGCCATTCGACCGGCCGGTGCCCGTCGCCGACGAACAGCAGGGCGCCCACCAGCGAGCGCACCATGTTGTGGCAGAAGGCGTCCGCCCGCACCGTGGCGGTGATGATGCCCGACGCGTCGCGCTCCCAGCTCAGTTGCTGCAGGGTGCGGATCGTCGTGGCGCCCTCGCGCCGCTTGCAGTAGGCCGCGAAGTCGTGTTCGCCGAGCAGCGCCTGCGAGGCGGCGTTCATGGCCTCGACGTCCAGCGGCCAGTCGTGCCACAGGACGTGACCGCGCAGCAGGGGGTCGACGCCGCCCGGGTGGTCGACCACCCGGTAGGCGTACCGGCGCCAGATCGCCGAGAAGCGCGCGTTGAAGCCGGCCGGGGCGGGCGCCGCGCGCCATACCCGGACGTCGTGCGGGAGCCGTCCGGCCAGCCTGCGCAGCAGCTTGTCCTCGTGCTCGGCCCACAGCTCCGCCGGCAGGTCGACGTGCGCGACCTGGCCGCGGGCGTGGACGCCGGCGTCCGTACGGCCGGCGACCGTTAGCTCGAAGGTCTCCTTCGAGCGGGTCACGGTGCGGATGGCGTCCTCGATCTCGCCCTGCACCGTGCGCTGGCCCTCGCGCTGCCTGGCCCAACCGGAGAAGTCCTTGCCGTCGTACGACAGGTCCAGCCGCACCCGCACGTACCCGGGCTCCACCTCGTCACTCACCGAGTGTTTCCTCTCAGAATGCGGGACGGGCCCGCCCCCGGAAAGGGGCGGGCCCGTCACTGACACGTCGGGCGCGTCAGGCGTCCTTCGACTCCTCGGCCGGAGCCTCGGCAGCGGCCTCGGACTCCTTGACCGCGCGCTTGGTCGCGGCCTCGGCCTCGGCGACGGTCGCCTTCTTCGCGATCTCGCCCTCGACCAGCTCGATCACAGCCATCGGGGCGTTGTCGCCACGACGGTTGCCGATCTTGGTGATGCGGGTGTAGCCACCCGGACGCTCGGCGAAGCGCGGAGCGATCTCGGTGAAGAGGGTGTGGACGATGCCCTTGTCGGTGATCGTCTGCAGCACCTGGCGACGGTTGTGGATGTCGCCCTTCTTCGCCTTGGTGATCAGGCGCTCGGCGACCGGACGCAGGCGGCGGGCCTTGGCCTCGGTCGTCGTGATGCGGCCGTGCTCGAAGAGCGCCTTGGCGAGGTTCGCCAGCAGCAGCTTCTCGTGCGCGGCGCTGCCGCCGAAACGGGCACCCTTGGTGGGACGCGGCATGGTATTTCTCCTAGAAGTCTGCCCCGGCCGTATCAGGTACCGGAGTCAGTATCCGAGCAGGCGGTCGCCTGTCGGAGATCCGGGGCGAGCCCCGGAAGGCCCGCGCCCCGTAAGGGGCGCGGGGAACTGCGCGACCAGCCACAGCGGGCCGGCAGCCAAAGACCGTCAGTACTGCTCGGTCTCCACGAACCCGGCATCCGCGTCGTCGTCCGCGCCAAACGCGTCGGCGGCAGCGGTCGGGTCGAATCCGGGCGGGCTGTCCTTGAGGGCCAGGCCCATGCCGGCCAGCTTCGCCTTGACCTCGTCGATCGACTTCGCACCGAAGTTGCGGATGTCGAGCAGGTCGGCCTCGGAGCGGGCGACGAGCTCACCCACGGAGTGGATGCCCTCGCGCTTGAGGCAGTTGTAGGAGCGAACGGTGAGCTCGAGCTCCTCGATCGGCAGCGCCAGGTCGGCGGCCAGGGCGGCGTCCGTGGGGGACGGGCCCATGTCGATGCCCTCGGCGTCGATGTTCAGCTCGCGGGCCAGGCCGAACAGCTCGACCAGGGTCTTGCCGGCGGACGCCATGGCGTCGCGCGGGCGCATGGCCTGCTTGGTCTCGACGTCGACGATCAGCTTGTCGAAGTCGGTGCGCTGCTCGACACGGGTCGCCTCGACCTTGTACGTGACCTTGAGCACCGGCGAGTAGATGGAGTCGACCGGGATGCGGCCGATCTCCTGGCCCACCTGCTTGTTCTGGACGGCGGAGACGTAGCCGCGACCGCGCTCGACGGTCAGCTCCATCTCCAGCTTGCCCTTGGCGTTCAGCGTCGCCAGGACCAGGTCGGGGTTGTGCACCTCGACACCGGCCGGCGGGGCGATGTCGGCGGCGGTGACCAGGCCCGGGCCCTGCTTGCGCAGGTACATCACGACCGGCTCGTCGTGCTCCGAGGAGACGACCAGCTGCTTGATGTTCAGGATGAGGTCGGTGACGTCCTCCTTGACGCCCGGCACGGTGGTGAACTCGTGCAGGACACCGTCGATGCGGATGGACGTGACCGCCGCACCCGGGATCGAGGAGAGGAGCGTACGACGCAGGGAGTTGCCGAGGGTGTAGCCGAAGCCCGGCTCCAGCGGCTCGATGACGAACCGGGAACGGAACTCGTCCACGACCTCTTCGGTCAGGGAGGGGCGCTGAGCGATCAGCATGTGTGGATCAGATCCTTCAGTCGTGGGCGCCCGCTATTTGACGCCCGCTGCTACTGCAAGGGTACGGGCGGCACGGCCGAAAGGCCGTACCGCCCGAAAGCACAGGTGTGCCGGACCTCAGACGCGACGGCGCTTCGGCGGACGGCAGCCGTTGTGCGGCGTGGGGGTGACGTCCTGGATCGAGCCGACCTCGAGGCCGGTGGCCTGGAGGGAGCGGATCGCGGTCTCACGGCCGGAGCCGGGACCCTTGACGAAGACGTCGACCTTGCGCATGCCGTGCTCCTGCGCACGACGGGCAGCCGACTCGGCGGCCATCTGCGCGGCGAACGGGGTGGACTTCCGGGAGCCCTTGAAGCCGACGTGGCCGGCGGAGGCCCAGGAGATCACGTTGCCGGTCGGGTCCGTGATGGACACGATCGTGTTGTTGAACGTGCTCTTGATGTGCGCGTGGCCGTGAGCGACGTTCTTCTTTTCCTTGCGGCGCACCTTCTTGGCAGCGCCCTGACGTCCCTTGGGGGGCATGTCTTAACTCCTACTGGAGGGAGGTGGTCGGTCCTACAGCGAAGACCGCTTGGTGAGCGAGTCCGCTGCGGACTACTTCTTGCCCGGCTTCTTCTTGCCGGCGATGGCGCGACGCGGGCCCTTGCGGGTACGAGCGTTCGTGCTGGTGCGCTGACCGTGGACGGGCAGGCCACGACGGTGACGCAGACCCTGGTAGCAGCCGATCTCGACCTTGCGGCGGATGTCGGCCTGAACCTCACGACGGAGGTCACCCTCGGTCTTGATGTTGGCGTCCACGTACTCGCGGATCGCGACGAGCTCCTCCTCGGAGAGGTCGCGAACGCGGGTGTTCGGGTTCACGCCGGTGGCAGCCAGCGTCTGCTTCGAGAGGGTCCGGCCGATGCCGAACACGTAGGTGAGGGCGACCTCCACGCGCTTTTCGCGCGGGATGTCAACACCGGAAACGCGTGCCATTCAATGGCTCCAGTTGATCGTTCGGAGGTCTTCCACAGGACCACTCCCGGAGGCCGTATGAGGTACCTGTCGGGTCCCCGGCCTCCGACCGGGGGTGTCGCCCTCCGTTACAGAGAGGGACGAGTCCTGCGTATGTACGTTTTCGCTTGCGTCGCGCGAAGAATCTGCGGGTGCAGGTTCTGCGTCAGCCCTGGCGCTGCTTGTGGCGCAGGTTGTCGCAGATGACCATGACCCGGCCGTGGCGGCGGATCACCTTGCACTTGTCGCAGATCTTCTTGACGCTCGGCTTGACCTTCATGGGATGTGAGGTTCTCCGGGTCAGTGCCACTGTCCGTCACGCAACGTGACGCGACGGAGAGGGCAAGATCTACTTGTAGCGGTAGACGATCCGACCGCGCGTGAGGTCGTACGGAGAGAGCTCCACGACGACCCGGTCATCCGGAAGGATGCGGATGTAGTGCATACGCATCTTGCCGCTGATGTGCGCGAGGACCTTGTGACCGTTCTGGAGCTCCACCTTGAACATGGCGTTCGGCAGAGACTCGATCACGGTGCCCTCAATCTCGATGGCACCTTGCTTCTTGGCCACGCTTCGCCTTTCGAATCGGCTACCTTGATCGACTCCGATGATCCGATTACCCATTTGATGGACGGGCATGCGGATACACGAGAGCCGACGCATCAGTCTACGTCAGGGAAACGGGAAAGCCTAATCCAGGGATCAAGCTCGGGTGTCCCCAACCCCTCGGGCCCTACGCCAGCGGGTCCGGGGCCGCCACGATGCCCAGCTGGGCCAGCTTCGCCTTGCCGCCGTCGGGGGCCGTGAGGACCAGGGGGCCCTCCTCCGTCAGGGCGATGGAGTGCTCCCAGTGGGAGGACCAGGTCTTGTCGTCCGTCAGGACGGTCCAGTCGTCCTCCAGGACGTGCGTCTTCGCCGTGCCGAGGCTGACCATCGGCTCGATCGCGATGCAGAAGCCGGGCACCAGCTTCGGGCCCTTGCCGCGCTTGCGGGAGACGTAGTTCAGCAGGTGGGGGTCCATGTGCATCTCGGAGCCGATGCCGTGGCCGCCGTAGTCCTCGATGATCCCGTACTTGCCGCTGGCGGGGCGGGGCTGGCGGCGGATGTAGCCCTCGATCGCCTTGGAGATGTCGACGAGGCGGTTGCCGTTCCGCACGGCCGCGATGCCGGCCCACATCGACTCCTCGGTCACCCGGGAGAGCTCGTGCAGCTCGGGGGCGTGGCCGGTGCCCACGAAGGCCGTGAAGGCGGCGTCCGCGTGCCAGCCGTCGATGATGGCGCCGGCGTCGATGGAGATGATGTCGCCGTCCTTCAGGACGGTCTTGTCGTCGGGGATGCCGTGGACGACGACCTCGTTCACGGAGGTGCAGATCGTGGCGGGGAAGCCCCCGTACCCGAGGAAGTTCGACTTCGCGCCGTGGTCGGCGATCACCTTGCGGGCGACCTGGTCCAGATCCCTGGTCGTGGCACCCGGCACGGCCGCCTCCCGGGTGGCCGCGTGGATGGCGGCGACGACCAGCCCGGCCTCGCGCATCTTCGCGATCTGCTCGGGGGTCTTGATCTCGACCATGGGGGACTGCCTTCCTGGCTGTACGTCGACTCTGCTCGAACAAACACTACGGCCGCGATGCCCCTATGGGCACCGCGACCGGGGGTTGCTCAGAGCAACCATGAATTGAGGAACCCACGCGGCGAGCAACCACCTCCGCGAGAGCGGCGGCGGTTTAGCCGCAAAAAGGGGCCGCGATGCCCCGGGGGGCATCGCGGCCGTCGTTACAGCAGTGATCAGGCGGCTTCGCGCTTGAGCGCGGCCATCGCGCGGTCCGTGACCTCGGCGACCTTGCCGAGGGCCGAGATCGTCACCACGAGGTCCTGCGCCTTGTAGTAGTCGATGATCGGCTCGGTCTCGCTGTGGTAGACCTCCAGCCGCTTGCGGACGGTGTCCTCGCTGTCGTCCTCGCGCTGGTACAGCTCGCCGCCGCAGGTGTCGCAGACACCCTCCGCGGCCGGCGGGTTGTAGATCACGTGGAAGATGTGGGAGCTGTCCTTGCGGCACATCCGGCGGCCGGCGATGCGCTTGACGACCTCGTCCTCGGGGACCTCGAGGTCGAGGACGGCGTCCAGCTTCAGGCCCTCGGCCTGGAGGAGCTCGTCCAGCGCCTTGGCCTGGGCCAGGTTGCGCGGGAAGCCGTCGAGCAGGAAGCCGCCCTCGGCGTCCGCCTGCTGCATCCGGTCCTTGGCCATGCCGATGGTGATCTCGTCCGGGACGAGCTGGCCGGCCCGCATGTACTCCTGGGCCTTCTTGCCCAGCGGCGTGCCCTGGCTGATGTTCGCCCGGAACAGGTCGCCCGTCGAAATGTGCGGGATCGCGAGGTTCTTGGCGAGGTACGCGGCCTGCGTACCCTTGCCGGCGCCGGGCGGCCCGACGAGGACGATTCGCATCAGCGGAGGAACCCTTCGTAGTTGCGCTGCTGAAGCTGGCTCTCGATCTGCTTCACAGTCTCCAGACCGACACCCACGATGATCAGGATGCTGGTTCCCCCGAACGGGAAGTTCTGGTTTGCGTTGAGTGTGACCAGTGCCACCGTGGGGACCAGGGCGATCAGACCCAGGTAGAGCGAGCCGGGCCACGTGATGCGGTTCAGCACGTAGCTCAGGTACTCGGCCGTGGGACGACCCGCCCGGATGCCCGGGATGAATCCACCATACTTCTTCATATTGTCGGCAACTTCTTCGGGGTTGAAGGAGATGGCGACATAGAAGAACGCGAAGAAGACGATCAGCAGGAAGTACGTGACCATGTAGATCGGGTGGTCACCCTTGACCAGGTTGGCCTGTACCCACTGCGCCCAGTCCGCCTTGGAGCCGGTGAACTGCACCAGCAGCGCCGGGATGTAGAGCAGCGACGAGGCGAAGATGACCGGGATCACACCCGCCTGGTTCACCTTCAGCGGGATGTAGGTCGAGGTGCCGCCGTAGGACCGGCGACCGATCATGCGCTTCGCGTACTGCACGGGGATGCGGCGCTGGGCCTGCTCGACGAAGACCACCAGCGCGACCATCGCAAGGCCGCACAGGATCACCAGGCCGAACTCCAGCCAGCCACCGACCAGCTTGCCCTGCATCTTGATGGCCCACAGGGCGCCGGGGAAGCCGGCGGCGATGGAGGTGAACATGAGGATCGACATGCCGTTGCCGATGCCGCGGTCGGTGATGAGCTCACCGAGCCACATGATCACCGACGTGCCGGCGGTCATGGTGATGACCATGACGACCGTGGTGAAGATCGACTGGTTGGGGACGATCTGGTTGCCGACCGTGCAGTTCCCGAAGAGCGCACCGCTGCGCGCGGTGGCCACGAGGCCGGTGCCCTGGAGCACGGCGAGGGCGACGGTCAGATAGCGCGTGTACTGCGTGATCTTGGCCTGGCCCGCCTGGCCCTCCTTCTTGAGGGCTTCCAGGCGCGGGATCACCACGGTGAGCAGCTGAAGGATGATGCTCGCCGTGATGTACGGCATGATCCCCAGCGCGAAGATCGTGATCTGCAGCAGCGCACCGCCGCTGAACATGTTCACGAGGCCGAAGAGGCCCTGCCCACTCTTGGCCTGGTCCATGCACGTCTGGACGTTGCGATAGTCCACCCCCGGCACGGGGATGTGCGCCCCCAGCCGGAAGAGCACCATGATGCCCAACGTGAACAGCAGCTTCTTGCGCAGGTCGGGCGTCTTGAACGCCCGGGCGAACGCGGTGAGCACGGTGCCTCCTGCGGCGCCCCCCACGTGGATGCGCGAGGGGTGACGGTCTTGAGAATCGACGAATGCTGGCTAATACGTAACGGTCAAAGTCCGCGTGGGCATGGGCCGCGCGAAAGTTAACAGTGCACGCCACCTTACCGGCGACCGTGCCCCCCTTGGAACGACCAACCGGGGATGCCCCAGTTGGGACATCCCCGGTCGTCGGATCAACGAACTCAGATGAGCTCGGTGACGGTGCCGCCGGCGGCGGCAATCTTCTCCTTGGCGGAGCCGGAGACGGCGTCGACCGTCACCTGCAGCGCCACGGAGATCTCGCCCTGGCCCAGGACCTTGACGAGCTCGTTCTTGCGAACAGCACCCTTGGCGACCAGGTCGGCCACCGTGACCTCGCCACCCTGCGGGTAGAGCGCGGCCAGCTTCTCCAGGTTCACGACCTGGAACTGCTTGTGGGCGGGGTTCTTGAAGCCCTTCAGCTTCGGGAGGCGCATGTGGAGCGGCATCTGGCCACCCTCGAAGCGCTCCGGAACCTGGTAGCGGGCCTTCGTACCCTTGGTACCGCGACCAGCCGTCTTACCCTTCGACGCCTCACCACGACCGACACGGGTCTTGGCGGTCTTGGCGCCCGGGGCGGGACGGAGGTTGTGGACCTTCAGCGGGTTGGTCTCCGCCATGTCAGTCGACCTCCTCGACCGTGACGAGGTGGCGGACGGTGTGCACCATGCCGCGGATCTCGGGACGGTCCTCCTTGACAACCACGTCGTTGATCTTCTTCAGACCGAGCGAACGCAGGGTGTCGCGGTGGTTCTGCTTGCTACCGATGTAGGACTTGATCTGCGTGACCTTGAGGCGAGCCATTACGCACCCGCCCCTGCACGCGCCCGCAGCAGAGCGGCGGGAGCCACGTCCTCCAGCGGCAGACCACGACGGGCGGCGATCTCCTCGGGACGCTGCAGTCCCTTGAGGGCCTCCACCGTGGCGTGCACGATGTTGATCGGGTTCGAAGAACCGAGCGACTTCGACAGGATGTCGTGGATGCCGGCGCACTCGAGCACCGCACGCACCGGACCACCGGCGATAACACCGGTACCCGGGGTGGCGGGCTTGAGCAGGACGACACCGGCCGCCTTCTCGCCCTGGATCGGGTGCGGGATGGTACCGGCGATACGGGGGACCTTGAAGAAGTTCTTCTTGGCCTCTTCCACGCCCTTGGCGATGGCAGCCGGAACTTCCTTGGCCTTGCCGTAACCGACACCCACGGTGCCCTCGCCGTCGCCCACCACGACCAGCGCGGTGAAGCTGAAGCGACGGCCACCCTTGACAACCTTGGCGACGCGGTTGATCGCGACTACGCGCTCAACGTACGCGGTCTTCTCGGCGGCAGCGCCACCGTCACGGCCCTTCCGGTCCCGCCGCTCGCCGCCACCGGCGCCGCCACCGCGGCGCTGGGGTCCAGCCATTGGAATTACCTCTCTCTGTTACGTCCGCTAGCTCCGGAACCGGGGCTTTAGAACTTCAGCCCGGCTTCGCGGGCGGCGTCCGCCAGAGCGGCAATGCGCCCGGCGTACTGGTTGCCACCGCGGTCGAACACGACGGCCTCGACACCGGCGGCCTTGGCACGCTCGGCGACCAGGGCGCCAACCTTCTTGGCCTGGGCGCTCTTGTCGCCCTCGCCACCGCGGATCGACGCGTCCAGGTGCGACGCCGACGCCAGGGTGTGACCCTTGATGTCGTCGATGACCTGGGCGGTGATGCCACGGTTGCTGCGCGTCACGACGAGGCGCGGACGCTCCGCCGTGCCGGAGATGTTCTTCCGGATGCGGATGTGGCGACGGGCCTTGGCGGCGCGCTTGTACGCGTCACCCTTGGCGATCTTCACACCGTATGCCATGGCTTACTTACCCGCCTTTCCGACCTTGCGGCGGATGACTTCGCCCTCGTACTTGACGCCCTTGGCCTTGTACGGGTCGGGCTTCCGCAGCTTGCGGATGTTCGCGGCGACCTCGCCGACCTTCTGCTTGTCGATGCCCTCGACCGAGAACTTGGTCGGGCTCTCCACCTTGAAGGAGATGCCCTCGGGGGCCTCGATCAGGATCGGGTGGCTGTAGCCGAGGGAGAACTCCAGGTTGGAGCCCTTCGCGGCCACGCGGTAACCGACACCGCTGATCTCGAGCTTCTTCACGTAGCCCTGGGTCACGCCGGTGATCATGTTCGCCACCAGCGTGCGGGAAAGGCCGTGCAGGGCCTTGTTCTGACGCTCGTCGTTCGGGCGGGAGACGACGATGGTGCCGTCCTCAGCCTTGGCGACCTCGATGGGGGCGGCCACGGTGTGGCTCAGGGCGCCCTTGGGGCCCTTCACCTGGACCGTACGGCCATCGATGGTGACGTCCACGCCGGCGGGAACCTGGACGGGCTGCTTGCCAATACGCGACATAGCCTTACCTTCCTGTTCCCGTTACCAGACGTAGGCGAGGACTTCCCCACCCACGCCCTTCTTCTGCGCCTGCTGGCCGGTCAGGAGACCGTGGGACGTGGAGATGATCGCCACGCCCAGGCCGCCGAGGACCTTCGGCAGGTTGGTGGACTTTGCGTAGACCCGCAGGCCCGGCTTCGAGATCCGCTTGATGCCCGCGATGGAGCGCTCACGGTTCGGACCGAACTTCAGGTCGATGACGAGGGACTTGCCGACCTCGGCGTCCTCGACCTTCCAGCCGGCGATGTAGCCCTCCTGCTGCAGGATCTCGGCGATGTGCGCCTTGATCTTGCTGTGGGGCATGGCCACGGTGTCGTGGTAAGCCGAGTTCGCGTTCCGCAGACGGGTCAGCATGTCTGCGATCGGATCGGTCATGGTCATGTTTGGCCTTCGGCCTCTCTCGCCGGGGTTTCCTATCTGCGCCATCCCTCTCCCCGAACTGGGTCGGGACGGGTGCGGCGCGGGGACCTACGGCGTAGTAAGACGATTGCGGGCGGCGGGGAGCCCAACCCCTCAACTCTATGTGAGAGGCGGAGCGGGGCTCCCGCCGTCCAGCTTGCTTACCGAGAGCCTGGGCAGCCCAACTGGGCTGTTACCAGGAGCTCTTGGTCACGCCCGGCAGCTCGCCACGGTGAGCCATCTCACGAAGGCACACGCGGCACAGGCCGAACTTGCGGTACACGGAGTGCGGCCGACCGCAGCGGTTGCAGCGGGTGTACGCGCGGACACCGAACTTCGGCTTGCGCGCGGCCTTAGCGATCAGAGCCTTCTTCGCCACGGTCAGTTCTCCTTGAACGGGAAGCCGAGGTGACGAAGCAGGGCGCGGCCCTCGTCGTCGTTGGTCGCCGTGGTGACCACGGTGATGTCCATGCCCCGGACCCGGTCGATCTTGTCCTGGTCGATCTCGTGGAACATGACCTGCTCCGTGAGACCGAAGGTGTAGTTGCCACGACCGTCGAACTGCTTCGGGGACAGACCACGGAAGTCGCGGATGCGCGGGAGCGCGAGCGACAGGGTGCGGTCCAGGAACTCCCACATGCGGTCGCCACGCAGGGTGACGTGGGCACCGATCGGCTGGCCCTCACGCAGCTTGAACTGCGCGATGGACTTGCGGGCCTTGGTGACGGCCGGCTTCTGGCCGGTGATCGTGGTGAGGTCGCGGATGGCGCCCTCGATCAGCTTGGAGTCGCGGGCGGCGTCGCCCACACCCATGTTGACCACGATCTTCGTGAGGCCGGGAACCTGCATGATGTTCTCGTAGGAGAACTCCTCACGCAGCTTGCCCGTGATCTCCTCGCGGTACTTCGTCTTGAGACGCGGAGCGGTAGCCATCAGATGTCCTCACCCGTCCGCTTGGCAACGCGGATCTTGTTGCCGTTCTCGTCGAAGCGGTAACCGACGCGGGTCACGACCTTCTTGCCGTCCTTCTCCACGATGAGCTGAACGTTGCTCACGTGGATGGGGGCCTCGGTGGTGACAATGCCGCCGGTCTTGGCACCGCGAGCGGTCTGGCCGGCCTTGGTGTGCTTCTTGACCCGGTTGACACCCTCGACGAGGACGCGGTCGTCGGCGGGGAAGGCCTGGATGACCTTGCCCTGCTTGCCCTTGTCCTTACCGGTGATGACCTGGACCAGGTCGCCCTTCTTGATCTTCATGCTTACAGCACCTCCGGCGCGAGCGAGACGATCTTCATGAACTTCTTCTCGCGCAGTTCCCGGCCCACGGGGCCGAAGATGCGGGTGCCGCGGGGGTCACCGTCGTTCTTGAGGATGACGGCCGCGTTCTCGTCGAAACGGATGTACGAGCCGTCCGGACGGCGGCGCTCCTTGACGGTGCGAACGACGACCGCCTTGACGACGTCGCCCTTCTTCACGTTGCCACCGGGGATCGCGTCCTTGACGGTGGCGACGATGACGTCACCGATGCCCGCGTAGCGGCGACCCGAGCCACCGAGAACACGGATGCAAAGGATCTCCTTGGCACCAGTGTTGTCGGCGACGCGCAGTCGCGACTCCTGCTGGATCACGTCTATCTCCTGATTGTCTGCCGGTTCCCGGCAGGGGCTCCGTGAAGAGCCCCTGCCGAGCCTGGCGGAACTGTCCTAAGGGCGAACGCCCCTAGGAATTACTTGGCCTTCTCGAGGATCTCGACGACGCGCCAGCGCTTCGTCGCGGACAGCGGCCGGGTCTCCATGAGGAGGACGCGGTCGCCGACACCCGCGGCGTTCTGCTCGTCGTGCGCCTTGAGCTTGTTGGTACGGCGGATGACCTTGCCGTACAGCGCGTGCTTGACACGGTCCTCGACAGCGACGACGACGGTCTTGTCCATCTTGTCGCTGACGACGAGACCCTCACGGGTCTTGCGGAAACCGCGCTCGTTCGTCTCAGTCACATTCTTCTCGCTCATCAGGCGCTCTCCACCGTCTCGATGCCGAGCTCGCGCTCACGCATCAGGGTGTAGATCCGGGCGATGTCCTTGCGGACGGCCTTCAGCCGGCCGTGGTTCTCAAGCTGTCCGGTCGCCGCCTGGAAGCGGAGGTTGAACAGCTCTTCCTTGGCCTCGCGCAGCTTGGCAACGAGGTCCTCGTTGTTCAGCTCACGCAGCTCGGTCGCCTTGGTACCGGCAGCCATCACGACTCACCTGCCTCGCGCCGAACAATGCGGCACTTCATCGGAAGCTTGTGGGCGGCTCGGGTGAGCGCCTCACGCGCAACCTTCTCGTTCGGGAAGGACAGCTCGAACATCACCCGACCGGGCTTGACGTTCGCGATCCACCACTCGGGGGAACCCTTACCGGAACCCATGCGGGTCTCGGCCGGCTTCTTCGTCAGCGGACGGTCCGGGTAGATGTTGATCCACACCTTGCCGCCACGCTTGATGTGACGGGTCATGGCGATACGAGCGGACTCGATCTGCCGGTTCGTCACGTAGGCCGGGGTCAGGGCCTGGATGCCGTACTCACCGAAGGCGAGCTCGGTGCCACCCTTGGCCATGCCGTTCCGCTTGGGGTGGTGCTGCTTGCGGTGCTTGACCCTGCGAGGGATCAGCATGTCGGTCAGGCCTCCGTTCCGGTGGTCTCAGCCGGAGCAGCGGTGGCCTCGGCCTTGGGGGCCTCGGCGCTCTGCTGCGGCTTGCGGCCGCGGCCGCCACGCTCGCCGCCGCGGCCACCACGGGCCGGGCGCTCGCCGGCGCCACGGGACGGGCGGTTGCCCGCACGGGCGGCGGCGTTCTCGGCGCGGACCTCGGCGATGTTCTTGACGTCGCCCTTGTAGATCCAGACCTTCACGCCGATGCGGCCGAAGGTGGTCTTGGCCTCGAAGAAGCCGTAGTCGACGTTCGCGCGGAGCGTGTGCAGGGGCACACGGCCCTCGCGGTAGAACTCCGAGCGGGACATCTCGGCGCCGCCGAGACGGCCACCGCACTGGATCTTGATGCCCTTGGCGCCGGCCTTCATCGTCGACTGCATGCTCTTACGCATGGCGCGACGGAAGGAGACGCGGGAGGACAGCTGCTCGGCGACGGCCTGGGCCACCAGCTGAGCGTCGACCTCGGGGTTCTTGACCTCGAGGATGTTCAGCTGGACCTGCTTGCCGGTCAGCTTCTCCAGCTCGCCACGGATGCGGTCGGCCTCGGCGCCACGGCGACCGATGACGATGCCCGGGCGGGCGGTGTGGATGTCAACGCGGACGCGGTCGCGGGTGCGCTCGATCTCAACCTTCGAGATACCGGCGCGCTCCATGCCCTTCGTCATCATGCGACGAATGGCAACGTCTTCCTTGACGTAGTCCTTGTACAGCTTGTCGGCGTACCAACGCGACTTGAAGTCGGTGGTGATGCCGAGTCGGAACCCGTGCGGGTTAACCTTCTGGCCCATTACCGGGTTCCTTCCTTGCTGCTGACGACCACGGTGATGTGGCTGGTCCGCTTGCGGATCCGGTAGGCACGGCCCTGGGCGCGCGGACGGAACCGCTTCAGGGTCGGGCCCTCGTCGACGTACGCCTCGCTGATGTACAGCGAGGAGGCGTCAGTGTGGTCGTAGTTGTGCGCGGCGTTGGCGATGGCGCTGTCCAGCACCTTGCCGACCGGCACGCTAGCGGCCTGCGGGGCGAAACGCAGGACCGCCTGAGCCTCCGTGGCGTCCATGCCACGGATGAGGTCCACCACGCGGCGGGCCTTCATGGGCGTGACGCGGATGTACCGCGCCTGGGCCCTGGCTTCCATGGTTGTCCCTTCGGTGTCAGTCATAGTCGTTCACACCCCGCCTTAGCGGCGCTTCGACTTCCGGTCGTCCTTGACGTGGCCGCGGAAGGTGCGGGTCGGCGAGAACTCGCCGAGCTTGTGGCCGACCATCGACTCGGTGACGAACACCGGGACGTGCGTCTTGCCGTTGTGCACCGCCAGCGTGTGGCCGAGCATGGCCGGCACGATCATGGAGCGGCGGGACCAGGTCTTGATGACGTTCTTGGTGCCGGCTTCGTTCTGGGCGTCCACCTTCTTGATGAGGTGGTCGTCGACGAAGGGCCCCTTCTTGAGACTACGCGGCATCTAAACCCGCTCCTAGCGCTTCTTGTTCGTCTTGCGGCGGCGGACGATGTACTTGTTGCTCGCCTTCTTGGGAGAACGAGTACGACCCTCCTTCTGACCCCACGGGGAGACCGGGTGGCGACCACCGGAGGTCTTGCCCTCACCACCACCGTGCGGGTGGTCAACCGGGTTCATCGCGACACCGCGGACGGTCGGGCGAACGCCCTTCCAGCGCATGCGGCCGGCCTTGCCCCAGTTGATGTTCGACTGCTCGGCGTTGCCGACCTCGCCGACAGTGGCGCGGCAGCGGACGTCGACCAGGCGGATCTCACCGGACGGCATACGAAGGTGGGCCATGGTGCCCTCCTTCGCCAGCAGCTGCACGGAGGAACCGGCGGAGCGGGCGATCTTCGCGCCGCCACCGGGACGCAGCTCGATGGCGTGGATGGTCGTACCGACCGGGATGTTGCGCAGCGGCAGGTTGTTGCCCGGCTTGATGTCGGCCCCGGGGCCGTTCTCGATCCGGTCACCCTGGCCGAGGCCGCGGGGGGCGATGATGTAGCGCTTCTCGCCGTCCACGTAGTGGAGCAGCGCGATGCGCGCGGTGCGGTTCGGGTCGTACTCGATGTGAGCGACCTTGGCCGGCACGCCGTCCTTGTCGTGACGACGGAAGTCGATCACACGGTAGGCGCGCTTGTGGCCACCGCCCTGGTGACGGACGGTCACACGACCGGCGTTGTTACGGCCACCCTTGCTGTGCAGCGGGCGGACCAGCGACTTCTCCGGCGTGGACCGCGTGATCTCGACGAAGTCGGCGACGCTGGAGCCACGACGGCCCGGAGTCGTCGGCTTGTACTTGCGGATACCCATTTCTCAGTCCTCGTCCGATATTCGGACGACTCGGCACTCCGTTAGGAGACCGGGCCGCCGAAGATGTCGATACGGTCGCCCTCGGCGAGGGTCACGATGGCGCGCTTGGTGTTGGCGCGCTTGCCGAAACCGGTCTTGGTGCGCTTGCGCTTACCCTGACGGTTGATCGTGTTGACCCCGGTGACCTTGACCGAGAAGACCGCCTCGACGGCCTGCTTGATCTGGGTCTTGTTGGCGCGCGGGTCGACGACGAACGTGTACTTGTTCTCGTCCAGCAGCGCGTAGCTCTTCTCGGAGACAACCGGCTTGACCAGGAGGTCGCGCGGGTCCGAGAACGTCTTGCTGGTGACGACGGCCTCAGTCATCAGGCCTCGCTCCCTTCGGTCTCAACGGCGGCCTTGGGGCCAGACACGAAGGACTCGAAAGCGGCCTGGGTGAAGACCACGTCGTCGGAGACGAGCACGTCGTACGTGTTCAGCTGGCCCGGCTCCAGGATGTGGACCTGGGGCAGGTTGCGGGCGGACAGCCACGCGGCCTCGTCGGACCGGTCGGCGACCAGGAGCAGGTTCTTGCGCTCCGAGATCTTGCCGAACAGGGTCTTGGCGGCCTTGGTGGAAACCGCACCCTCGACCACGCCGGAGACGACGTGGATGCGGGAGTGACGGGCCCGGTCGGTGAGGGCGCCACGCAGAGCGGCGGCCTTCATCTTCTTGGGGGTCCGCTGCGAGTAGTCACGCGGCACGGGACCGTGCACGACGCCACCACCGGCGAACTGCGGCGCGCGGGTCGAACCCTGACGGGCGCGACCGGTGCCCTTCTGGCGGTACGGCTTCTTGCCACCGCCGCGGACCTCGCCACGAGTCTTCGTCTTGTGCGTGCCCTGACGGGCAGCGGCCAGCTGCGCGACGACGACCTGGTGGATCAGCGGAACGCTGACCTTCGCGTCGAAGATCTCCGCGGGGAGCTCGACGGTCCCGGCCTTGTCGCCTGCCGGCGAAAGGATGTCAATGGTGCTCATCGGTTACCTCAGGCCCCCTTGGCCGCGGTACGGACCAGGACGAGGCCGCCGTTCGGACCAGGAACCGCGCCCTTGATCAGGAGCAGGCCCTTCTCCGCGTCAACGGCGTGGACGGTCAGGTTCTGGGTGGTGACCCGCTCGTTGCCCATGCGGCCCGCCATGCGGAGGCCCTTGAACACACGGCCCGGGGTGGCACAGCCACCGATGGAACCGGGGGAGCGGTGCTTGCGCTGGGTGCCGTGCCCGGCGCCGAGGCCACGGAAGTTGTGGCGCTTCATGACACCGGCGAAGCCCTTGCCCTTGCTCTTGCCGGTCACGTCGACCTTGATGCCCGCCTCGAAGACGGTGGCGTCGAGCTCCTGGCCGAGGGTGTACTCGGAGGCATCCGCGGTGCGGATCTCCACCAGGTGGCGGCGCGGGGTCACGTCGGCCTTGGCGAAGTGGCCCTTGAGGGGCTTGTTCACCTTGCGCGGGTCGATCTCGCCGAAGGCGATCTGGACCGACTCGTAGCCGTCGGTGTCGTTGGTGCGGACCTGGGTAACGACGCAGGGCCCGGCCTTGACGACGGTCACCGGGACGACACGGTTGTTCTCGTCCCAGACCTGAGTCATGCCGAGCTTCTCGCCCAGGATGCCCTTGATCTGCTTAGCCATCTCGCGCGTCACCTCAGAGCTTGATCTCGATGTCGACGCCGGCCGGCAGGTCGAGACGCATCAGCGAGTCAACCGTCTTCGGCGTGGGGTCGAGAATGTCGATGAGGCGCTTGTGCGTGCGCATCTCGAAGTGCTCGCGCGAGTCCTTGTACTTGTGCGGCGACTTGATGACGCAGTACACGTTCTTCTCAGTGGGCAGCGGCACCGGGCCCGCGACCGACGCACCAGTACGCGTCACCGTCTCGACGATCTTCTTCGCCGAAGAGTCGATGACCTCGTGGTCGTAGGCCTTGAGCCGGATGCGGATCTTCTGTCCCGCCATGGCTACTTCGTAGTCCTGTCTCTCGTAACGCTCCGGAACTCGGTGAGCTGCGCCCTCGCCATCGGCAAAGCGCTGCCGTTCCCCACTCCACCTCCGACCCACGCGGTCGGGCGTGTCGCGCCCCTTCCAGCAGATCTCCCAAGGGAGATTCCCTGATGAAGGGGTTTGTGGGGGAAAAACACCCACCGAGTGCCTGGCTGGGGCCCCGCTGACACTTCCCGGAAGATTCCCGTACTTCCACCCCTGAGAAGGGGTGACGAGTACTGCGGGACTCGCTTCCAGTCCTCCCGGCGGGAGGCGCGCAGCATCGGCACTCAACCGAGCAACCTGAACAGTGTGCCATACGTGCGCGAAGGGGCGCCAATCGAAGCAGAAGAAGGTACCCCGAGCGGCGCACTTGTCAAACCACCCCGCCGACACACGGGACACTATGACGGTGAACGGTCCGCCACCGGGCCATCACTCTCCGGCAGGCTTTGACCGGGCTCGAGCAACCCGAGGGAGCCCCGGGTCGTCCCCTCTCACATCTGGGGCAGTCGGGGACTGCGCGCCGGCCGATGGGACGGAGTCACTCTGTTGAACATCTCACACCGCGGGGGACCAGCGCGCCGGTCCGTGCTCACCGGCATCGCCCTCGCCGCGGCGGCGACGGTCGCGGGCTGCAGCGGCGGCCCCGACCGACTGACATCCTCCCCCGACCGGATCCCCGCTGTCGAGCCCGGTGCCGCACATGCGTTCACCACTTCCGGTGCCCCCCTGCTCCTGCAGGTGCTCGCGCACCCCGACGACGACCTGTTTTTCATGAACCCCGACGCCCAGCACCTGGTTGCCGCCGGCGTCCCGGTCGTCTCCGTCTACGTCACCGCCGGCGAGTCCGTCGGCCAGAACTGGATCGCCGGCATGCCCCGGCGGCAGCCCGACAAGGCCGCCTACTCCTCCGCCCGCCACCAGGGGCTGCGCCAGGCCTACGCCGAGATGATCGGCCGCGACAAGTTCACCCCCTGGAGGAAGTCCGTCATGGACCTTCCGGGTGGTGTGCGCGCCGAGGTCGACGAGCTCGACAACGGCACCCGCAAGGCGCGGCTGGTCTTCCTCAACATCGCCATGTTCTCCGCCGGCGGCACCCGGCTGCCGCAGCTGTGGGACGAGCCGTACGCGGTCATGGAGACCCTCGTCGCCGCCGGCTCCCCCTGCACCTCGGTCAGCACCTACCGGCACTCCACCCTGGTCGACGTCCTGGCCGGTGTCATGGCCCACTACCGCCCCACCGTCGTGCACACCATGGACCCCGACCCCGACTACCAGGTCCACGACGCCACCCACCCCAAGGACAACGACTACGGGGCGTGCTCGGACCACCGCGACCATACGCCGACCGCGCTGTTCACCTGGAAGGCCATGGTCCAGTGGGTCGCCGACGAGACCCGCCGCAACGGGCATCCGCCGCGCTTCGCCACGGTCTCCTTCCGCGGCTACTACAACCAGCGCTGGCCCTTCAACCTCCCCCCGGAGGTCGTCGACGGCAAGCACCGCCTGATCGCCGCCTACGGCGGCGATCCCCTGTGGCACTGCGGCAACACCGGCGGCTGCGGCGACTACGGGCAGGGCGGCGCGCGCCCGATGCAGAACCGCAAGGGCTGGATCCGCTCCACCCACTACCGCTACCCCGCCCCCGCCGTCCACGCCGCCCCCGACCGCAGCGGGCGCCTGGAGGCGTACGGCGTGCTCGGGCTGCAGGCGGTGCGCTGGGTCGAGAGCGCGCCCGGCAGCGGGCGCTGGGGCGCCCCGCAGAACCTCGGGGGCGGCCCCCTCGCCCCCGCCCTGGCCTGCGTCCGGGACGCCCGCGGCCACCGGCTGCTGTTCGCCCTGCGCTTCTCCTCCCTGGAGGGCCGCGGCCGCTCCAACAGCCGCGAGATCGTCGTACTCGAAGAGGGCAGGGAGTGGCACAGCCTCGGCAACCCCGAGCACCGCACCGAACGCGGCCGGCGCGTCGGCGTCCCCGCCGCCGTCGCCACCCCCGACGGGCGGGTCCACCTCTTCGTCCGCAACGCCGGCAAGGGCCTGTCCACGCGCGTGCGCGAAGCCGACGGCACCTGGGGCGGCTGGCGAAGCCTGCACGGGCAGGACATACAGGAAGGGCTCACCGCCGCCCTCGACAAGGACCAGCGCGTCCACGTCTTCGGCCTCGGCCGCGACACCGTCCACCACTGGAGCCAGGACGCGCCCGGACAGCCCGTACGGCTCATGCCGCTCGACGGCCTGCCGGGCCCCGGCGGCAACCAGATGGGCGCCGCCCCCGGGCCCGACGGGGCCCTGACCCTCGTCTACCGCACGCCCACGGCAGCAGAACCGGTGGCGTACCGCCTGACGTCCGACGGCGGCACCGAGGAGCTCCACGGCGGCGGCCTGCGCGCCCTCGCCGGCTACGGCCCCCTGGCAGCGGCCGCGGTGCCGCGGCGGGGCGGCAGGGAGTCCCTGATGCTCCTGAGCCGCTCCCTGACGGGCAGCCTCCGGCTGGCGGACGCGTCCGCCGGCACGACGGCCCCGGTGACCTCGGTGGCAGCCGCCGGCCTCGCCCTGGACGCCGACCACCGCCCGTGCGTGGTCGGTCTCTCGCCCGACGCAACGCCGTGGGCCTGGCGCCCTGCACCGGGCACGGGCCTGTGAACGGTGGCCGGGGGAGCTTGAGGACCACCGCGCGGAGCGCCCCGCCCCCGCCCTGGCGCGAAGCACCACCCCCACGGGTGACCCCGCGTTCAAATGAGCCCGGGAAGGGCAAGGGCACACCGTGCGCATTCACTTCACCAGCGTCGACCTCGGCCGCATCCGCCTGGCCGCCGAGCCCGACCCCCTGTGGGAGACGCTGCTGGCCGCTCACATGCTGCAGACCGCCCAGGGCCCGCTGGTGTTCGACGCCTGGCGGGCCAGGGTGCGCCCGCGCCTGACGGACCCGATGCGCCGTGTGCTCGCGCTCGCCCCGCCCCGTGGCTACTCCCCCGACTTCCTGACGCCGCCGGAGACGGCCGAGGGGGGCCTGGCGGGCGGCATCGACGCGATGCTCTCCCTGCCGCGGCAGCGGTTGTGCGCGGAGCTGGAGCTGCTCTCCGCGGACCGCCGGGAGCTGCGTTTCGTGCGCGGCCTGGCGGAGGGCGGCAGCGGCTCCCTGCGGGCGCTCGGCGAGGGGCTGACGGCGTTGCACGAAGCCGCGATCGGCCCGTACCTGGGCAAGGTGCGGGAGCACATCGAGGCCGACCGGGCGGCGAGATCGCAGACGATCCTGCTGCACGGGATGGAGCACCTGCTGGCGACGCTCCATCCGGCGATCCGCTGGAGTCCACCGGTTCTCGAGGTGGCCGTGCCAGGGACGACGGAGGACCTCTATCTGGAGGGGCGCGGGCTGCGGCTCGTGCCCTCCTTCTTTTGTTGGCGCGCCCCCACCGTGCTGCGTGATCCGGAGCTTCCGCCGGTGCTGGTCTACCCGATCGTGCACGATCCCGCCTGGCTGCCGCCGGCGCCCGGGCACGTGGTGCCCGAGCAGCGCCGCGAGCCGCCGCTGGCGGCGCTGCTGGGGCGCACGCGTGCCGAGGTGCTGGAGGCGACGGCGCGCGGCTGCACGACCAGTGAGCTGGCGCGGCGGGTGCGGATCGCCATGGCCACGGCCAGTCACCACGCCTCGGTGCTGCGGGAGGCGGGGCTCATCACGACGCACCGGGCCAACGGGCGGGCGTACCACACGCTGAGCGTGCTGGGCCGGGAGCTGCTGAACGGCCGCCCGCTGCTGGGGCAGTGACGGGAAACGATCATTTCCGTACCGTTGTCGACGGAACATCGACAGAAACGTCGACAGAACAGCACGGCAGCACCATCCCGCACCACCCCGTAGCCACCGCGAGTCTGGGAACCGATGCAGCAGCCGAACACGCCCCGCCCCGGCCGACGCCTCCTGGCCGTCAGCGACCTGCACACCGGCATGAGCGCGAACGTGCCCATCGCCGAATCACTGCGCCCGACGACGGCGGACGACTGGCTGATCGTCGCGGGTGACGTGGCCGAACGCTTCGAGGACGTCGAGCGGACCCTGGCACTGCTGGCCGGCCGCTTCGCCCGGGTGCTGTGGGCGCCCGGCAACCACGAGCTGTGGACGCCCGCCGGCGACCCCGTACAGCTGCGTGGGCAGGCCCGTTACGAGCGCCTGGTGGAGCTCTGCCGCGGTCTGGGCGTCGACACGCCCGAGGACCCCTGGCCGGTGTGGGAGGGCGAGGGCGGCCCGGTCGCGGTCGCGCCGCTCTTCACGCTGTACGACTACACCTTCCGCACGCCCGGCGCGCGCACGAAGAAGGAGTCGCTGGAGCAGGCCCACGAGGCCGGCATCGTGTGCACCGACGAGTATCTGCTGCACCCGGAGCCGTACGAGGGCATCGACGACTGGTGCCGGGCCCGGGTCGCCGCGACCGAGGAGCGGCTGGCGGCGCACGACGCGTCCATACCCCTGGTGCTGGCCGGTCACTGGCCGCTGGTGCGCCAACCGACCGACATCCTGCACTTCCCGGAGTTCGCCCAGTGGTGCGGCACGGTCCTCACGCACGACTGGCACACGCGCTTCAACGTGGCGGTGGTGGTCTACGGGCACCTGCACATCCCGCGCACGACGTTCTACGACGGGGTGCGGTTCGAGGAGGTGTCGATCGGCTACCCGCGCGAGTGGCGCCGCCGCGGCCACCCGCGCGGCCTGCTGCGCCAGGTCCTGCCGTACGAAGCGCAGCTCTAGGCCGCGCCCGGTAGGGGCGCGGGGCAGTGTCCGATGTGCGGCTGCCGCCGCGTGGGCGCGACAAGCCACAACGTGCCCGCAGAGGGGGTCCCGAGCTTCGCCCCGGCGCGTCGGCTGCGGGCCGTCCCCGGCTGATCGCGCCCACGCGGCGGCAGCCGCACATCGACACCGCCTCGCGCCCCGTACCGGGCGCCGACGCATGCGAAAGGGCCCGCACATCGAACGATGTGCGGGCCCTTTGCGACCGTCAGGTCAGACCTTCAGGCAAGCCGGAGCTTACTTGTTGATCTTGGTGACCTGGCCGGCGCCGACGGTGCGGCCGCCCTCACGGATGGTGAAGCGCAGGCCCTCCTCCATGGCGACGGGCTGGATGAGGGAGACGGACATCTCGGCGTTGTCGCCGGGCATGACCATCTCCGTGCCCTCCTTGAGGGTCACAACACCGGTCACGTCAGTCGTACGGAAGTAGAACTGCGGACGGTAGTTGTTGAAGAACGGGGTGTGACGGCCACCCTCGTCCTTGGAGAGGATGTACGCCGTGGCCTCGAACTCGGTGTGCGGGGTGACCGAACCGGGCTTGATGATGCACTGGCCGCGCTCGACGTCCTCGCGCTTGATGCCACGGAGCAGCAGACCGACGTTCTCACCGGCCTGGCCCTCGTCGAGCAGCTTGCGGAACATCTCGATACCGGTGACGGTGGTCGAGGTCTTCTCGGTCTTGATGCCGATGATGTCGACGGTCTCGTTGACCTTCAGGACACCACGCTCGATACGACCGGTGACGACGGTGCCACGACCGGTGATCGTGAAGACGTCCTCGATCGGCATCAGGAACGGCTTGTCGACAGCGCGCTCCGGCTGCGGGATGAACTCGTCGACAGCCTTCATCAGGCCGAGGAGCTTCTCGCCCCACTCCTTGTCGCCCTCCAGCGCCTTCAGCGCGGAGACGCGGACGACCGGAGCGGTGTCGCCGTCGAAGTCGTACTCGGAGAGGAGCTCACGGACCTCGAGCTCGACGAGCTCCAGGATCTCCTCGTCGTCCACCATGTCGGCCTTGTTCAGGGCGACGACGATGTACGGAACGCCGGACTGGCGGGCCAGGAGCACGTGCTCCTTGGTCTGCGGCATCGGACCGTCGGTCGCGGCGACCACGAGGATCGCGCCGTCCATCTGGGCGGCACCGGTGATCATGTTCTTGATGTAGTCCGCGTGACCGGGGCAGTCGACGTGGGCGTAGTGACGCGACTCGGTCTGGTACTCGACGTGCGCGATGGAGATGGTGATACCGCGCTGACGCTCCTCCGGCGCCTTGTCGATCTCGTCGAACGGCGTGAAGGGGTTCAGGTCCGGGTACGCGTCGTGCAGCACCTTGGTGATCGCCGCGGTAAGGGTCGTCTTACCGTGGTCGACGTGACCGATGGTGCCGATGTTGACGTGCGGCTTAGTCCGCTCGAACTTCGCCTTCGCCACTGGGGTCCTCCTGTGGAGTGGTTCTGGTACGCCTTACTTCGATCGGCGCCAGGGATCTTTGCTGGGGTGCCGTCCGCCGGGGCGTTCCCGTGCAGAACCCGGAGGTTCTGCACGGGAATGCCCCGACAGTCGGTGTCAAGCCTAAAGCGTGTGCTCAGCCCGCTGAACGCGGGATTCGCTTACTCGCCCTTGGCCTTCGCGATGATCTCCTCGGCGACGTTCCGCGGAACCTCGGCGTAGGAGTCGAACTGCATCGAGTAGCTTGCGCGACCCGAGGTCTTGCTGCGGAGGTCGCCGACGTAGCCGAACATCTCCGACAGCGGCACCAGGCCCTTGACGACCTTGGCGCCGGCCCGGTCCTCCATGGCCTGGATCTGGCCACGGCGGGAGTTGATGTCGCCGATCACGTCGCCCATGTAGTCCTCGGGCGTGGTGACCTCGACGGCCATCATCGGCTCGAGCAGGGCGGGCGACGCCTTGCGGGCCGCCTCCTTGAACGCCATGGAACCGGCGATCTTGAACGCGAGCTCCGAGGAGTCGACGTCGTGGTAGGCACCGTCGAGCAGCGTCACCTTGACGCCGGTCAGCGGGTAGCCGGCCAGAACACCGAACTCCATGGCCTCCTGGCAACCCGCGTCCACGGACGGGATGTACTCCCGCGGGATGCGGCCACCGGTGACCTTGTTCTCGAACTCGTAGCCGTCGCCCTCGAGGGGCTCGACCGCGATCTGCACCTTGGCGAACTGGCCGGAACCACCAGTCTGCTTCTTGTGCGTGTAGTCGATGCGCTCGACCGCCTTGCGGATGGTCTCGCGGTACGCGACCTGCGGCTTGCCGACGTTGGCCTCGACCTTGAACTCGCGCTTCATGCGGTCGACCAGCACCTCGAGGTGCAGCTCGCCCATGCCCGCGATGATGGTCTGGCCCGTCTCCTCGTCCGTGTGGACCTGGAAGGACGGGTCCTCCTCGGCCAGGCGCTGGATCGCGACGCCGAGCTTCTCCTGGTCGCCCTTCGACTTGGGCTCGATGGCGACCTGGATGACCGGGGCCGGGAAGTCCATGGACTCGAGGATGACCGGGCTACCGGAGTCGCAGAGCGTCTCACCGGTGGTGGTCTGCTTCAGGCCCATGACGGCGACGATGTCGCCGGCGCCCACCGACTCGATCTCCTCACGCTTGTTGGCGTGCATGCGGTAGATCTTGCCGATGCGCTCCTTCTTGCCCTTGACGGAGTTCTGGACCTGGGATCCAGACTCCAGGCGACCGGAGTACACGCGGACGAAGGTGAGCTTGCCGAGGTGCGGGTCGCTCATGATCTTGAACGCCAGCGCCGCGAGGGGCTCCTCGTCGGACGGCTTGCGCTTGATGACCTCGTCCGGGTTGTTGACCGCGTGGCCCTCGATGGCCTCGATGTCGAGCGGCGAGGGGAGGTAGCGCACGACCGCGTCGAGCAGGGGCTGGACGCCCTTGTTCTTGAACGCGGTACCGCAGAACACCGGGGTGACCGTGGTGCCCTCGGTGGTGCGGCCGGACTCGATCGTGATGCGACGGATCGCGGCCATCAGCTGCTCCTCGGAGGGCTCCTGGCCCTCGAGGAAGAGCTCCATGATCTCTTCGTCGTTCTCGGCGACGGCCTCGACCAGCTTGTTGTGCCACTCCTCGGCGGCCTCAACGTGCGTGTCGGGGATGTCGACGACGTCGTACATCTCGCCCTTGGCGGCCTCGGCGGACCACACCAGAGCCTTCATACGAACGAGGTCGATGACGCCCTTGAAGTCGGCCTCGGCACCGATCGGGAGCTGCATGACCAGCGGCTGAGCACCCAGGCGGTCGACGATCATGTCGACGCAGCGGTGGAACTCGGCACCGGTACGGTCCAGCTTGTTCACGAAGCAGATGCGCGGCACGCCGTAACGGTCGGCCTGACGCCACACCGTCTCGGACTGGGGCTCGACACCGGCGACACCGTCGAACACGGTCACGGCACCGTCGAGCACGCGCAGGGAGCGCTCCACCTCGACGGTGAAGTCGACGTGACCCGGGGTGTCGATGATGTTGATCGTGTGGTCGACGTTCTCGAGCGGCCAGTGGCAGGTCGTCGCGGCAGACGTGATCGTGATGCCGCGCTCCTGCTCCTGCTCCATCCAGTCCATCGTGGCAGCGCCGTCGTGGACCTCACCGATCTTGTACGAAACACCGGTGTAGAAGAGGATGCGCTCGGTGGTGGTCGTCTTGCCCGCGTCGATGTGGGCCATGATCCCGATGTTGCGGACCTTGGCCAGGTCAAGCGAAGTGGTGGCCATATGGCTCAGTCTTCTCTCGGTTCTCGATGGGGTTTGCGACTACCAGCGGTAGTGCGCGAAGGCCTTGTTGGACTCGGCCATCTTGTGCGTGTCCTCACGCTTCTTGACCGAGGCGCCGAGACCGTTCGAGGCGTCCAGCAGCTCGTTCATGAGGCGCTCGGTCATGGTCTTCTCGCGACGGGCGCGGGAGTAACCGACCAGCCAGCGCAGCGCCAGCGTGGAGGCGCGGCCGGGCTTGACCTCGACCGGCACCTGGTAGGTGGCGCCACCGACACGGCGGGACTTGACCTCGAGAGCCGGCTTGACGTTCTCGAGGGCGCGCTTGAGCGTGATGACCGGGTCCTGGCCGGTCTTGTCGCGCAGGCCCTCCATGGCGCCGTACACGATGCGCTCGGCGGTGGAGCGCTTGCCGTGCAGCAGGATCTTGTTGATCAGCGAGGTGACAAGAGGAGAACCGTAAACCGGGTCGATGATGACCGGGCGCTTCGGGGCGGGGCCCTTACGAGGCATTCTTACTTCTCCTTCTTGGCGCCGTAGCGGCTGCGAGCCTGCTTGCGGTTCTTGACGCCCTGGGTGTCGAGCGAGCCACGGATGATCTTGTAGCGAACGCCCGGCAGGTCCTTCACACGGCCACCGCGGACGAGCACGATGGAGTGCTCCTGCAGGTTGTGGCCCTCACCCGGAATGTAAGCGGTGACCTCGATGCCGGAGGTCAGACGCACACGCGCGACCTTACGGAGGGCCGAGTTCGGCTTCTTCGGGGTGGTCGTGAACACGCGCGTGCAGACGCCACGGCGCTGGGGCGAACCCTCGAGTGCGGGCGTCTTGTTCTTCTCGACCTTGTCCTGCCGGCCCTTCCGGACCAGCTGCTGGATCGTAGGCACCGTTTCTCCGGTTTCTGTGTGCCGATCACGATAAAACTAACCTGGAACGTAGCTCCGACCCACGCGGTCGGGCGTGTCGAATACTGCAGACCTCCGCCGCAAGGCGGATCGCGCAGATTTCGGTGTCTCCCGGCGGTACGGAAACCGCCCGGTTCCGGGCCCCCTGTGCGGTCTGACGGCACGCACAAGAGCCCAGGGACACCCCAGGCACAAGGTCAGAGCGTACCTACCGCATGGGCTGCGGTCAAAACAAATGCACACGCGGAGGACACCCCGATGTGCTGCAAATGTCGCAGATCTGCGGGCTGTTGGCCTGCTGGGCGCGGTCCGCGCCGTCCGTATGGGTGAAATCACGCCGCAGGGCGGCCACCCCCGAAGGGGTGACCGCCCTGTGCGCGATCAGCTGCTCGCCTACTGGTTGTACGGACCGTAGTCGTAGTCCTCCAGCGGGACGGCCTGGCCGGAGCCGGTGCCGAAGGGCGAGTAGTCGATGTCGTCGTAACCGACGGCCGAGTACATCGCGGCCTTGGCCTCCTCGGTGGGCTCCACCCGGATGTTGCGGTAGCGGGACAGGCCCGTACCGGCCGGGATGAGCTTACCGATGATGACGTTCTCCTTGAGGCCGATGAGGCTGTCGGACTTGGCGTTGATCGCCGCATCCGTCAGGACTCGGGTCGTCTCCTGGAAGGAGGCGGCCGACAGCCAGGACTCCGTCGCCAGCGAGGCCTTGGTGATACCCATCAGCTGCGGACGGCCGGAGGCGGGGTGACCGCCCTCGGTGACCACACGACGGTTCTCGGACTCGAAGCGCGAGCGCTCCACGAGCTCGCCCGGCAGCAGCTCGGCGTCGCCGGACTCGATGATCGTCACGCGGCGGAGCATCTGCCGGATGATGATCTCGATGTGCTTGTCGTGGATCGACACGCCCTGCGAGTTGTAGACCTTCTGGACTTCCGCGACCAGGTGGACCTGGACGGCCCGCTGACCGAGGATGCGCAGCACGTCGTGCGGGTTGGTGGCACCCACGGTGAGCTTCTGGCCCACCTCGACGTGGTCGCCCTCGCCCACCAGCAGACGGGCTCGCTTGGAGATCGCGTAGGCGGTCTCGTCGGAGCCGTCGTCCGGGGTGACGACGATCTTCTTGGTCTTCTCGGTCTCCTCGATACGGACGCGGCCGGCCGCCTCCGAGATCGGGGCGACACCCTTGGGCGTACGGGCCTCGAAGAGCTCGACGACACGGGGCAGACCCTGGGTGATGTCGTCACCGGCCACACCACCGGTGTGGAAGGTACGCATCGTCAGCTGGGTACCGGGCTCACCGATGGACTGGGCGGCGATGATGCCGACCGCCTCACCGATGTCCACCAGCTTGCCGGTCGCCAGCGAGCGGCCGTAGCAGAAGGCGCAGGTGCCGACGGCGGACTCGCAGGTGAGGACCGAGCGGGTCTTGACCGTCTCCACGCCGTGCTGGATCAGCTGGTCGATGAGCACGTCACCGAGGTCGACGTTGGCCGGCGCGATGACCTTGCCGTCGACGACGACGTCCTCGGCCAGCATGCGGGCGTAGACGCTCGTCTCGACGTCGTCGGCCTTGCGCAGGACGCCGGCCTCGTCGCGGACGCCGATCACCAGCTTGAGGCCACGGTCGGTGCCGCAGTCCTCCTCGCGGATGATCACGTCCTGGGAGACGTCCACGAGACGACGGGTCAGGTAACCCGAGTCGGCGGTACGCAGGGCGGTGTCCGCGAGACCCTTACGGGCACCGTGGGTGGAGATGAAGTACTCCAGCACGGAGAGACCCTCACGGAACGACGCCTTAATGGGTCGCGGAATGGTCTCGTTCTTCGCGTTCGACACCAGACCACGCATACCGGCGATCTGCCGCATCTGCATCATGTTTCCTCGGGCACCCGAGTCAACCATCATGAAGATGGGGTTCGTCTTGGGGAAGTTCGCGTTCATCGCCTCGGCGACCTCGTTGGTCGCCTTGGTCCAGATCGCGATGAGCTCCTGCGTGCGCTCGTCCTTGGTGATCAGACCGCGCTCGTACTGCTTCTGGACCTTCTCGTCCTGGGCCTCGTAGCCCGCGACGATCTCCTTCTTGGCCTCGGGGACCACGACGTCGGAGATGGCCACGGTGACGCCGGAACGGGTCGCCCAGTAGAAGCCGGCCGCCTTCAGGTTGTCGAGCGTCGCCGCCACGATGACCTTGGGGTAGCGCTCGGCGAGGTCGTTGACGATCTCGGAGAGCTGCTTCTTGCCGACCGAGTAGTCGACGAACGGGTAGTCCTCGGGCAGCAGCTCGTTGAAGAGCGCACGGCCCAGCGTGGTGCGCAGCCGGAAGCTGTCGCCCTGCTGCCAGGTCGTCTCGCCGTTCTCGTCGGCGGCCGGGGTCCAGCCGCGCGGCGGGACGGTGCCGATCGGGAAGCGGATGTCGACCTTCGCCTGGAGCGAGAGCTCCCGGGCGTCGAACGCCATGATCGCCTCGGCGACGGACGCGAAGGACCGGCCCTCGCCGATGACCTCGCGCTCCTCCTCGTCGGTGGTGAGGAAGAACAGACCGAGCACCATGTCCTGGGTGGGCATGGTGACCGGACGGCCGTCGGCCGGCTTGAGGATGTTGTTCGAGGACAGCATCAGGATGCGGGCCTCGGCCTGCGCCTCCGCGGAGAGCGGCAGGTGGACGGCCATCTGGTCACCGTCGAAGTCCGCGTTGAACGCGGTGCAGACGAGCGGGTGGATCTGGATGGCCTTGCCCTCGACCAGCTGCGGCTCGAAGGCCTGGATGCCGAGGCGGTGCAGCGTGGGCGCACGGTTCAGCAGCACCGGGTGCTCGGCGATGACCTCTTCGAGGACGTCGTACACCACGGTGCGGCCGCGCTCGACCATGCGCTTGGCCGACTTGATGTTCTGCGCGTGGTTCAGGTCGACCAGGCGCTTCATCACGAACGGCTTGAAGAGCTCCAGCGCCATGGCCTTGGGCAGACCGCACTGGTGCAGCTTCAGCTGCGGACCGACGACGATGACGGAACGGGCCGAGTAGTCGACGCGCTTACCGAGCAGGTTCTGACGGAAACGACCCTGCTTGCCCTTGAGCATGTCGGACAGCGACTTCAGCGGACGGTTGCCGGGGCCCGTGACCGGGCGACCACGACGGCCGTTGTCGAAGAGCGCGTCGACGGCCTCCTGAAGCATGCGCTTCTCGTTGTTCACGATGATCTCGGGCGCGCCGAGGTCAAGGAGTCGCTTGAGGCGGTTGTTGCGGTTGATGACGCGGCGGTACAGGTCGTTCAGGTCGGAGGTCGCGAAGCGGCCACCGTCCAGCTGCACCATCGGACGCAGGTCCGGCGGGATCACCGGGATGCAGTCCAGCACCATGCCGCTGGGGCTGTTGCGGGTCTGCAGGAAGGCGGAGACGACCTTGAGGCGCTTGAGCGCACGGGTCTTCTTCTGGCCCTTGCCGGTACGGATGATCTCGCGGAGGCGCTCGGCCTCCTCGTCGAGGTCGAAGGACTCCAGGCGCTTCTGCAGCGCGGCGGCGCCCATCGCACCCATGAAGTAGGTGCCGAAGCGGTCGCGCAGCTCGCGGTAGAGCAGCTCGTCGCCCTCGAGGTCCTGGACCTTGAGGTTCTTGAAGCGGTTCCAGACCTCGTCGAGACGGTCGATCTCGCGCTGCGCACGGTCGCGCAGCTGCTTCATCTCACGCTCGGCGCCCTCGCGCACCTTGCGGCGCACGTCGGCCTTGGCGCCCTCGGCCTCCAGCTCGGCCAGGTCGGACTCGAGCTTCTTGGCGCGGGCCTCCAGGTCGGCGTCGCGGCGCTGCTCGATCTGCTGGCGCTCGACGGAGACGTGGGCCTCCAGCGACGGCAGGTCGCGCGTACGGCGCTCCTCGTCCACCCACGTGATCATGTAGGCGGCGAAGTAGATGACCTTCTCGAGGTCCTTCGGGGCCAGGTCCAGCAGGTAGCCCAGGCGCGACGGGACGCCCTTGAAGTACCAGATGTGGGTGACGGGGGCGGCAAGCTCGATGTGGCCCATCCGCTCACGGCGCACCTTGGCGCGGGTGACCTCGACGCCACAGCGCTCACAGATGATGCCCTTGAAGCGGACACGCTTGTACTTGCCGCAGTAGCACTCCCAGTCCCGGGTGGGGCCGAAGATCTTCTCGCAGAAGAGCCCGTCCTTTTCCGGCTTCAGGGTGCGGTAGTTGATGGTCTCCGGCTTCTTGACCTCGCCGTGGGACCAGGTTCGGATGTCGTCCGCGGTCGCCAGGCCGATCCGCAGCTCGTCGAAGAAGTTGACGTCGAGCACTTTGTCGTCAATCCCTCTTTCAGGGTTCGTGCGCCCTCCCGCCGGAGCGGGACATGGGCTCTACATCAGTGGTCTGGGGTCCGGATGGGGGTCCCCCCAGGCCCGTTCAGGGCTCTGGGGGATGCCGGGGGCCTCTAGGCGAGGCCCCCGGCCAGACCCGTCAGACCTCTTCGACGCTGCTCGGCTCGCGCCGGGACAGGTCGATACCGAGCTCCTCCGCGGCGCGGAAGACGTCCTCGTCGGTGTCGCGCATCTCGATGGACATGCCGTCCGAGGACAGCACCTCCACGTTGAGGCACAGGGACTGCATCTCCTTGATGAGCACCTTGAAGGACTCGGGGATGCCGGGCTCGGGGATGTTCTCGCCCTTGACGATCGCCTCGTAGACCTTCACACGGCCGGTGACGTCGTCGGACTTGATGGTGAGGAGCTCCTGCAGGGCGTAGGCGGCGCCGTACGCCTCCAGGGCCCAGACCTCCATCTCACCGAAGCGCTGGCCACCGAACTGAGCCTTACCACCCAGCGGCTGCTGGGTGATCATCGAGTACGGACCGGTCGAACGGGCGTGCAGCTTGTCGTCGACCAGGTGGTGCAGCTTGAGGATGTACATGTACCCGACCGAGATCGGGTCCGGGAACGGCTCGCCGGAGCGGCCGTCGAACAGCCGGGCCTTGCCGGACGGGAGCACCATGCGCTCGCCGTCACGGTTGGGCACGGTGTGCTCGAACAGACCGGCCAGCTCGTCCTCGCGGGCACCGTCGAAGACCGGGGTCGCGACGTTGGTGCCCGGGGCGACCTCGTCGGCGCCGATCGCCTGGAGCCGCTTCATCCACTCGTCGTCGCCCTCGACCTTCCAGCCCTGGCTGGCGAGCCAGCCGAGGTGGATCTCGAGGACCTGTCCCGGGTTCATTCGGGACGGGACACCGAGCGGGTTGAGGATGATGTCGACCGGGGTGCCGTCCTCGAGGAACGGCATGTCCTCGACCGGGAGGATCTTGGAGATGACACCCTTGTTGCCGTGGCGGCCGGCGAGCTTGTCACCGTCGGTGATCTTGCGCTTCTGCGCGACGTAGACGCGGACCAGCTGGTTCACGCCCGGGGGCAGCTCGTCGCCCTCCTCGCGGTCGAAGACGCGCACGCCGATGACCTTGCCGATCTCGCCGTGCGGCACCTTCAGCGAGGTGTCACGGACCTCACGGGCCTTCTCACCGAAGATCGCGCGGAGCAGGCGCTCCTCCGGGGTCAGCTCGGTCTCACCCTTCGGGGTGACCTTGCCGACCAGGATGTCGCCGGCCACGACCTCGGCACCGATGCGGATGATGCCGCGCTCGTCGAGGTCGGCGAGGACCTCCTCGGAGACGTTCGGGATGTCCCGGGTGATCTCCTCGGGGCCCAGCTTGGTGTCACGGGCGTCGACCTCGTGCTCCTCGATGTGGATCGAGGAGAGGACGTCGTCCTGCACGAGGCGCTGCGACAGGATGATCGCGTCCTCGTAGTTGTGGCCCTCCCACGGCATGAACGCCACGAGCAGGTTCTTGCCGAGCGCCATCTCGCCCTCGTCCGTGGACGGACCGTCGGCGAGCACCTGGCCGGCCACCACGCGGGCGCCCTCGTCCACGACGACCTTCTGGTTGAAGGACGTGCCCTGGTTGGAGCGGGAGAACTTGGCGACGCGGTACGTGTTGTACGTGCCGTCGTCGTTGGCCACGGTGACGTAGTCGGCGGAGACCTCCTGGACGACACCGTCCTTCTCGGCCTTGATGACGTCGCCGGCGTCGACCGCGCAGCGGTACTCCATGCCGGTGCCGACCAGCGGCGCCTCGGCCTTGATCAGCGGCACGGCCTGGCGCATCATGTTCGATCCCATGAGCGCGCGGTTGGCGTCGTCGTGCTCGAGGAAGGGGATCATGGCGGTCGCGACCGACACCATCTGGCGCGGCGAGACGTCCATGTAGTCGACCTCGTCCGGCGCGATGTAGTCGATCTCGCCGCCACGGCGGCGGACCAGCACGCGGGCCTCGGCGAAGCGCATGTCCTCGTTGAGGGCGGCGTTCGCCTGGGCGATGACGAAGCGGTCCTCCTCGTCGGCGGTCAGGTAGTGCACCTCGTCGGTGACCTGGCCCTCGACGACCTTGCGGTACGGCGTCTCGACGAAGCCGAACGCGTTGACCCGGCCGTAGGAGGCGAGCGAGCCGATCAGACCGATGTTCGGGCCTTCGGGCGTCTCGATCGGGCACATGCGGCCGTAGTGCGAGGGGTGCACGTCACGGACCTCGAAGCCGGCCCGCTCACGGGAGAGACCACCCGGGCCCAGCGCCGACAGACGACGCTTGTGGGTCAGACCCGACAGCGGGTTGGTCTGGTCCATGAACTGGGACAGCTGGCTGGTGCCGAAGAACTCCTTGATGGAGGCGACGACCGGCCGGATGTTGATCAGGGTCTGCGGCGTGATCGCCTCGACGTCCTGGGTGGTCATCCGCTCGCGGACGACGCGCTCCATACGAGCCAGACCCGTGCGGACCTGGTTCTGGATGAGCTCGCCGACGTTGCGCAGACGACGGTTGCCGAAGTGGTCGATGTCGTCGGTCTCGACGACGATCGTGGTGCCGTTCTCGCCGACGGTCTCGACCTCACCGGCGTGCAGCTTGACCAGGTACTTGATCGTCGCGATGACGTCGTCGACGGTCAGCACACCGGCGTCGAGCGGGGCGTCCGCGCCCAGCTTCTTGTTGACCTTGTAGCGGCCGACCTTGGCCAGGTCGTAGCGCTTGGGGTTGAAGTAGAGGTTCTCGAGCAGCGTCTGCGCGGCCTCACGGGTCGGGGGCTCGCCCGGGCGCAGCTTGCGGTAGATGTCGAGCAGCGCGTCGTCCTGGCCCTGGGTGTGGTCCTTCTCCAGGGTGGCGCGCATGGACTCGTACTCGCCGAACTCCTCGAGGATCTGCTCGGTGGTCCAGCCGAGCGCCTTCAGGAGGACGGTGACGGACTGCTTGCGCTTGCGGTCGATGCGGACACCGACCATGTCGCGCTTGTCGACCTCCATCTCCAGCCAGGCACCCCGGGACGGGATGATCTTGGCCGTGAAGATGTCCTTGTCGGACGTCTTGTCGATGGAGGAGTCGAAGTAGACACCGGGCGAACGGACCAGCTGCGAGACCACGACACGCTCGGTGCCGTTGATGCAGAAGGTGCCCTTCGGCGTCATGAGCGGGAAGTCGCCCATGAAGACCGTCTGGGACTTGATCTCACCGGTCTCGTTGTTGGTGAACTCGGCCGTGACGAAGAGCGGAGCCGCGTACGTGAAGTCGCGCTCCTTGCACTCGTCGATGGAGTTCTTCGGGGGCTCGAAACGGTGGTCGCGGAAAGTCAGCGACATCGACCCGCTGAAGTCCTCGATCGGGGAGATCTCCTCGAAGATCTCCTCCAGACCGGACTTGGTGGGGACGTCCTGACCGGACTCCAGCGCAGCCTCGACGCGAGCCTTCCAGGCGGCGTTGCCGAGCAGCCAGTCGAAGCTCTCGGTCTGCAGCGCAAGGAGGTTCGGAACCTCGAGGGGCTCCTTGATCTTCGCAAAGGAGATGCGCAGCGGGGCGGTGCTGGCGCCGTTGTTCGTATTGGCGGTCGAGGCGTTGCGCGAGGCGGCCAAGAGGGGGTCCTTCCGAGGGCTCGGACTCACTACGCGCGTACCGGTCCCACTCCGTCCAGAGGAGAGAAATCCCAGGTCAGGGGGCTTCTTTCGACTGTGCTATGAAGTGGGCATGCCCCTGGTGACGGGCAGGGAGCAGCTAACAGGCAGCGCAAAGGGTCAGTGTAGCCACTTGGCCCACTGATGTCCAGAGCGGGTATCCCGAGACCGGTGCGATACCAATCTCTCCCTCCGGGATCCTTTTGTTCCTCGCTGTACGGCGTCTGCCCGCGCCCGTCCGACGCAAGTCCTGCGCTGGAAGCGCATGACCATACTTCCCCCTCCGCCTACGATCCATGCCTCGGACGGAGGACCGAAGTGGCGGGGCGTCGTGGGACGCGTCCTGAGAATCGCGCGCGGCGTGCCGTTCGTCAAGGCCCCTCGGCCCCCGGCCGCCCGTTGCGAGGGGCGGATGCCCTGCTCGGAGCGGGTCCCGGCCACCGGGAGGGCAACGAAGATCACCATACTCGCCTTGCGGCCCTGCTGCGCGCACCCGTCCCGGGAACGCCCGAGGGCGACCACCCGTGCGGGTGATCGCCCTCGGTTTTTCCGACGATCGTCGGAAGGAGAGTCCTCGCGGACCCGGAGGTCTTACTTGACCTCGACGGAGGCGCCGGCGCCCTCGAGGGCCTCCTTGGCCTTGTCCGCGGCGTCCTTGGCGACCTTCTCGAGGACCGGCTTCGGGGTGCCGTCGACGAGGTCCTTGGCCTCCTTCAGGCCCAGGGAGGTCAGCTCACGCACGACCTTGATGACCTGGATCTTCTTGTCGCCCGCACCGGTGAGGATGACGTCGAACTCGTCCTTCTCCTCGACGGCCTCGGCGGCAGCGCCACCGGCAACGCCGCCGGCCATGACGACCGGGGCGGCCGCAGCGGCGGTGACGTCGAACTTCTCCTCGAAGGCGGAGACGAACTCGGCCAGCTCGATGAGGGTCATCTCCTCGAACTGCGCGAGCAGCTCGTCCTTGGTCAGCTTCGCCATGATGGCGGTCCTTCCACTAATTCGGCAGGTGCCGGAATGTACATGTCGGCGGGCGGACGGCCCGCTGCGACCGGTGCCGGGTGACACCGATCAATGCGCGAGCCGAATTACTCGGCACCGCCCTGCTCGGCGAGCTTGGCGCGCAGCGCGTCCGCAGTGCGGACGAGCTTCGTCGGCAGCGCCTGGAAGAGGGAGGCAGCCTGGGACTGCTTGCCCTTCATGGCACCGGCCAGCTTGCTGAGCAGAACCTCGCGGGACTCGAGGTCCGCAAGCTTCTTGATCTCGTCAGCGGAGAGCGTCTTGCCCTCGAGCACGCCGCCCTTGATGACGAGGTTCGGGTTCTCCTTGGCGAAGTCACGAAGACCCTTCGCCGCCTCGACCGGATCTCCGGTCACGAAGGCGACAGCGGTCGAGCCCTTCAGGTGCTCGTCCAGCTGGATCCCGACCTCATTGGCCGCGATCTTGGTCAGCGTGTTCTTCACCACACGGTACTGAGCGTTGTCACCGAGCGAACGGCGCAGCTGCTTGATCTGCGCAACGGACAGCCCGGTGTACGCGGTCACGACGGCCGCGTTGGAGTTACGGAACTTCTCCGTAATCTCCGCAACGGCGGTGACCTTCTCGGCCTTCGCCATGAGCCTCGGCCTCCTTCCGGGTGATGAAGACCGCAGTGGCGCGCGAGAAGGGGCCTGGGCAAAACGAAACGCCCCGGCACAGGCGCACGGGGCGTGACTCGACCGCGGGGGCGTAATTCGCATTAACGCCTCGGCGGGAGTTCTTCCACTGTCACCTGCGCAGGTCGTCCGCAGCTAGCGGATCCTTCGGCCGCCGTATCTCCCATTACGGACACACGGCAACGACCAGCGGTCTTTGGCTTCCCCGGTACGGTACGGGATGGGGGGCAACATACGCAAATCGAGCCGGGCCCCGCCTCCCGGAAGGGAAAGCGGGGCCCGGCCCGATGGATTCACGCGCACGCGCGAGAGGCCGCTCAGCGGCCCTCAGACCGTCCTCAGACGGTCTCGTCCTCGACGAGGAGGTTGCGGGTGCGGTTCGGGTCCAGGGCGATGCCCGGGCCCATCGTGGTGGTCAGGGTCGCCTTCTTGACGTAGCGGCCCTTGGCGGCCGACGGCTTCAGACGGAGGATCTCCTCCAGCGCCGCGGCGTAGTTCTCCACCAGCTTGGTGTCGTCGAACGAGACCTTGCCGATGATGAAGTGCAGGTTCGAGTGCTTGTCGACGCGGAACTCGATCTTGCCGCCCTTGATGTCGGTCACGGCCTTGGCCGTGTCCGGGGTGACCGTGCCGGTCTTCGGGTTCGGCATCAGACCACGGGGGCCGAGGACGCGGCCGAGGCGGCCGACCTTGCCCATGAGGTCCGGGGTGGCGACGACGGCGTCGAAGTCCAGACGGCCCTTCGCGACCTCGTCGATCAGCTCGTCGGCACCGACGATGTCGGCGCCCGCGGCACGCGCGGCCTCGGCACGGTCGCCGGTCGCGAAGACCAGGACCCGGGCGGTCTTACCGGTGCCGTGCGGAAGGTTCACGGTGCCACGGACCATCTGGTCGGCCTTGCGCGGGTCGACACCCAGGCGGAAGGCAACCTCGACGGTCGCGTCGAACTTGGTGGTGGAGGTCTCCTTGGCGAGACGGACGGCCTCGAGCGGGGCGTACAGGCGCTCCGCCTCGACCTTGGCGTCCGCAGCGCGGAGAGTCTTGCTGCGCTTCACTTCTGCTCCTGAATGGTTGAGCGTGGAGTCGTGGTCCGGGCCAGCGCTTGGCCCTGCCACTGGGGGTCAGCGGGAGCTGATCAGCCCTCGACCGTGATGCCCATGGAACGGGCGGTGCCGGCGATGATCTTCGCGGCGGCGTCCAGGTCGTTGGCGTTCAGGTCGGGCATCTTGGTGGTGGCGATCTCGCGGACCTGCGCCTCGGTGATCTTGGCGACCTTGGTCTTGTGCGGCTCGCCGGAGCCCTTCTCCACGCCCGCGGCCTTGAGGATCAGCTTGGCGGCCGGCGGAGTCTTGGTGACGAAGGTGAAGGAACGGTCCTCGTAGACCGTGATCTCCACCGGCACGACCATGCCACGCTGCGACTCGGTCGCGGCGTTGTAGGCCTTGCAGAACTCCATGATGTTGACGCCGTGCTGACCCAGCGCGGGGCCGACCGGCGGAGCCGGGTTGGCGGCACCGGCCTGGATCTGGAGCTTGATGAGCCCCGTGACCTTCTTCTTGGGAGGCATTGCTCTCTCCGGGTCCTAGTGAGAGTTTTTTTGCCCACGCACACTGCACGCAGGCATACCGCACCACGATAACGGGTAACGTGGCGGGACCAAAAACCGAATGGTCAGGCCCGCCTCGAAAGGCGGGCCTGACCGGTTCGGAAGCGTTCGGCCAGAAGATCCGTACTTCTGGATCGGACCTTCTGGATCAGATCTTCTCGATCAGTTCTTCTGGATCTGGTCGAAGCTCAGCTCGACCGGGGTCTCGCGACCGAAGATCTCGACGAGGCCCTTGACCTTCTTCGAGTCGGCGTTGATCTCGTTGATCGTCGCCTGCAGCGTCGCGAACGGACCGTCGGTGACGGTGACGGAGTCGCCGACCTCGAAGTCCAGGACCTGGACCTCGACCTTGCGGGACGGCGCCGGACGGCCCTCGGCCTCGGCGGCCTCCTTGGCGGCCTTGGCCTCCGCCTCCGGGGCGAGCATCTTGACGATCTCGTCCAGGGTCAGCGGGTACGGGTCGTAGGCGTTGCCGACGAAGCCGGTGACACCGGGGGTGTTGCGCACGACGCCCCAGGACTCGTTCGTCAGGTCCATGCGCACCAGCACGTAGCCGGGGAGCTTGTTCTGGCGAACGGTGCGGCGGTCGCCGTTCTTGATCTGGACGACCTCTTCCTGCGGCACCTCGGCCTGGAAGATGTAGTCCTCGACGTTCAGCGAGACGGCGCGCTGCTCGAGGTTGGTCTTCACGCGGTTCTCGTAACCGGCGTAGGTGTGGATGACGTACCACTCGCCGGGCAGGCCGCGCAGCTCCTCGCGGAGCGCGGCGACCGGGTCGACCGGAGCGGCCTCCTCGGCCTCGCCGTCCTCCTCGGGCTCCTCGTCCTCGGCGGCAACCTCGGCGTCGCTCTCGACGCGCAGCGCGGCCTCCTCGGCCGGCTCGCCGGCGGCGGCCTCCTCGGCGTCGAGCTCGTCGACGGCGTCGGCGCCCTCGACGATCTCCTGCGGGGTGTCGTCGCCCTGGACCTCGGCCGAGACAGCCGCGTCCACGTCGGCCTCTGCGGCCGCGACGGGCTCGGCGGCGTCGTTCAGGTTCGGGTCAGACACTTGGCTGCTTCTTCCTGGCTTCAAGGGGTGGAACGTGCGAAAGGGCGGACCTCCACAGGGAGGCCGCCTCGCGCGGGGGCTCAGCCGAAGACGTACTTGACGGCCTGCTGGAACCCATAGTCAATCACGGTAACCAGACCGATGACGATGCAGACGAACGCGATCACCACGGTGGTGTAGGTCGACAACTGGCCTCTGGTGGGCCACACGACCTTGCGGAGTTCGGCGACGACCTGGCGGTAGAACAGTGCGAGCCGGCCCAGCGGGCCCTTCTTGGCGCGCTTTCCGCCCCGGCGGCCCTTCTTGCCGGCCACCTCGTCCTCGGGACGACCGCTTTCAGGCGTCGCGGTGGAGCCAAGGGCTTCCGTCACTACGTCCTCACCTGAATCCGGGTCGTGGCCGTGCCGCGCCCGGGTGAGCCGCACGGCGGTGCATTTCAGTACGTACGCACGCACGCACCCTGGTGACGATGCGTGTAGCAGGGCCGAAGGGACTTGAACCCCCAACCGCTGGTTTTGGAGACCAGTGCTCTACCAATTGAGCTACGACCCTTTGTGTTCCCCCAACGTACCGCATCCGCCCGGACGCACGGTGTGTGCGAGGCCGGATTCGCTGCTGGAGGCCAACGAGGGATGAGTGTACGTGGTCCGGAGCGGATCGTCGAACAGCCTTTGTCGCGGCGTTCCCGGACAGGGCCCGGTTCACCCTTTCTGACAGGGGCACGCAAACGGTGTGCCGGCGTTCCGGCGGGTCTGCAACGATGCCCTCATGACCGCTGCGACTCCTCCCGTTCCTCCTGCCCAGTCCCCCACCGAGCGCCGGGTCTCCGCCCGCGTCGGTTCGATCTCCGAGTCGGCGACCCTCGCCGTGGACGCCAAGGCCAAGGCCCTCAAGGCCGCCGGGCGCCCGGTCATCGGCTTCGGCGCCGGCGAGCCGGACTTCCCCACCCCGGGCTACATCGTCGACGCCGCCGTCGAGGCCTGCCGCGACCCGCGCTACCACCGCTACACGCCGGCCGGCGGCCTGCCCGAGCTGAAGGCAGCCATCGCCGCCAAGACCCTGCGCGACTCCGGCTACGAGGTCGACGCCTCCCAGGTGCTCGTCACCAACGGCGGCAAGCAGGCGATCTACGAGGCGTTCGCCGCGATCCTGGACCCGGGCGACGAGGTCATCGTCCCCGCCCCGTACTGGACCACCTACCCCGAGTCGATCCGCCTGGCCGGCGGCGTCCCGGTGGAGGTCGTCGCCGACGAGACCACCGGCTACCGGGTCTCCGTCGAGCAGCTGGAGGCGGCGCGCACCGAGCGCACGAAGGTGCTGCTCTTCGTCTCCCCGTCGAACCCGACCGGTGCGGTCTACTCGCGCGAGCAGGTCGAGGAGATCGGCCGCTGGGCCGCCGAGCACGGCCTGTGGGTCCTGACGGACGAGATCTACGAGCACCTGGTCTACGGCGACGCCGAGTTCTGCTCGCTGCCCGTCGTCGTGCCCGAGCTGCGCGACAAGTGCATCGTCGTCAACGGCGTCGCCAAGACGTACGCCATGACCGGCTGGCGCGTGGGCTGGGTCATCGGCCCCAAGGACGTCGTCAAGGCCGCCACCAACCTGCAGTCGCACGCCACGTCCAACGTGTCGAACGTCGCGCAGGTGGCCGCCCTCGCGGCCGTGTCCGGCGACCTGACGGCCGTCGAGGAGATGAAGGTCGCCTTCGACCGCCGCCGCCGCAGGATCGTCTCCATGCTGAACGAGATCGACGGCGTGTACTGCCCCGAGCCGGAGGGCGCCTTCTACGCCTACCCCTCGGTCAAGGACCTGCTCGGCAAGGAGATCCGCGGCAAGCGCCCGACCACGTCGGTCGAGCTGGCCGCGCTCATCCTGGACGAGGCCGAGGTCGCGGTCGTCCCGGGCGAGGCCTTCGGCACCCCGGGCTACCTGCGGCTGTCCTACGCGCTCGGCGACGAGGACCTCGTCGAGGGCGTCTCCCGCCTCCAGAAGCTCCTGGCGGAGGCCAAGGCGTAAGCAGGGGCACCAGCGGTGGCGTCAGCGCCCCGCACCTGTATTCGGCCCCTTCCCCCTGCGGGGAAGGGGCCTTCCGGTTGACGGGCCGGTACGGCAAAATCCCTGAATGGAGAACGTTCGGGACGTCCGTAAGCTGCCGAAGGCCCACCTGCACCTGCACTTCACCGGGTCGATGCGGCCCTCGACCCTGCTGGAACTGGCCGACAAGTACGGCGTGCACCTGCCCGAGGCACTCAGCAGCGGCGAACCGCCCAGGCTGCGGGCGACGGACGAACGCGGCTGGTTCCGCTTCCAGCGGCTCTACGACATCGCCCGCTCCTGCCTGCGCTCCCCCGACGACATCCGGCGCCTGGTGCGCGAAGCCGCCGAGGAGGACGTCAAGGACGGCTCCGGCTGGCTGGAGATCCAGGTCGACCCCACCTCGTACGCCCCCCGCCTCGGCGGCCTCATCCCCGCCATGGAGATCATCCTCGACGCGGTGGAGAGCGCCTCGAAGGAGACCGGGCTCGGCATGCGCGTCCTCGTCGCCGCCAACCGCATGAAACACCCCCTCGAAGCCCGCACCCTCGCCCGCCTCGCCGTGCGCTACGCCGACCACGGTGTGATCGGCTTCGGCCTCTCCAACGACGAGCGCCGCGGCCTCGCCCGCGACTTCGACCGCGCCTTCGAGATCGCCCGCGAAGGCGGCCTCATCGCCGCCCCCCACGGCGGCGAGCTGTCGGGCCCCGGCAGCGTCCGCGACTGCCTCGACGACCTCCACGCGGCCCGCATCGGCCACGGCGTCCGCGCCGCGGAGGACCCCCGCCTGCTGCGCAAACTCGCCGAACGCGGCGTGACGTGCGAGGTCTGCCCGGCCTCCAACGTCGCCCTCGGCGTCTACGACAAGCCGGCCGACGTGCCGCTGCGCACGCTGTACGAAGCGGGCGTACCGATGGCGCTGGGCGCCGACGACCCGCTGCTGTTCGGCTCGCGCCTGGCGGCGCAGTACGAGCTGGCGCGCGAGCACCACGCGTTCACGGACGCGGAGCTGGCGGAGGTGGCCCGGCAGTCGCTGCGGGCCTCCCGCGCCCCGGAGGACGTCCGCAAGCGCCTCCTGGCGGGCGTCGACGCCTGGCTGGCGGCCTGAGCGCTGCCGCGGGGTGGTGCGGGCCGCATCCAGCCCGTTGGGGGCACCTCCCAGCGGTGGCTGGGGGAGTTTGAGGACCCGGGGGTCCGGGGGCGTGCCCCCGGTTTCGGGATGGGGGTCCCCCCAGCGGTAGCTGGGGGAGGGCGGGGCTGGGGATCAGCCCGCCGCAGGCGCCCCTACAGGGCCACGCCCACCGTGACCGGTTCGTTCACCAGCGTGACGCCGAACGCCTCGCGCACGCCGTCCCGGACCTCGCGCGCCAGCGCAAGGAGATCCTCCGTCGTCGCGGAGCCCCGGTTCGTCAGCGCCAACGTGTGCTTCGTCGAGATCCGCGCCGCCCCCTCCCCGTACCCCTTCGTGAAGCCGGCCCGGTCGATCAGCCACGCGGCCGACGTCTTCACCATCCCGTCGCCCGCCGCGTAGGCGGGCGGCTGGACGTCCGCCCCGAGGCGCTCGGCGACGCGCGCGAGGAAGGCCGCGTGCTCGTCCGCCGTGAGGACGGGGTTGGTGAAGAAGGAGCCGGCGGACCACGTGTCGTGGTCGTCCGGGTCGAGCACCATGCCCTTGCCGGCGCGCAGCTTGAGCACGGTCTCGCGGGCCTGGGCGACGGGTACGCGGTCGCCCTGGGCGACGCCGAGTGCCCGGGCGGTCTCGGCGTACTTCAGGGGCGCGGACAGCCCGTCCGCGTCCTCGAGCTCGAAGCGCACGCGCAGCACGACGTGGCGCGCCGGGTCGGCCTTGAAGCGGCTGTGGCGGTAGGAGAAGGCGCACTCGGCGTTGGTGAGGGTGACGATCTCGTCGGTGTGCCGGTCGTAGGCCACGACCTCGGTGATCGTCTGGGCGACGTCCTGCCCGTAGGCGCCGACGTTCTGGATGGGGGTGGCGCCGGCGGAGCCGGGGATGCCGGCGAGGCATTCGACGCCGGCGAGGCCGGCGTCGACGGTGCGGGCGACGGCGTCGGACCAGTTCTCGCCGGCGGCGAGCTCCAGGCGGGTGCCCTCCAGCGTGAAGCCGCTGGTGGCGATGCGCAGGGCGGTGCCCTCGAAGCCCTTGTCGGAGATGACGAGGTTGCTGCCGCCGCCGATGATCAGCAGCGGCGTCCCGGCGCGGTCGGCCTCGCGCACGGCCTCGACCACCTCGGCGTCCGTCGTGGCCGTGATCAGACGGCTCGCGGGGCCGCCGAGGCGGAAGGTGGTCAGGGGGGCGAGGGGGGCGTCGTGTCGTTCCTGCACGGGCACAAGGGTACGGGTGCGGGTCTCAGCGCCCGGCGGCCGCGGGCGCGGGGGCCGCAGCCGGCTCCGCGGCGGGTACGGGCCGGCGCCGGCGCGAGGCCGGTATCGCGAGTGCCGCCAATGCGGCCACGGTCACCATGGCCGCGCCCGTCCACAGGGCGGGGGTGAGGCCGTCGGTGAAGCGGGAGGGCGACTCGTAGCCGCCGTGGGAGGAGAAGACGGTGCTCAGGACGGCGATGCCGAGGGCGCCGCCCACTTCGCGCAGGGCGTTGTTGGCGCCGGAGGCCATGCCCTGTTCGGCCGGGCGGACGCTGGACATGACGAGCTTGGCGGCCGGTGCGAAGAACAGGCCCATGCCGATGCCGCTGACGATCAGCGCCGGAAGCTGTGTGGCGTACGTGACACCGGGGTCGATGACGACGGCGAACCAGGCGAGTCCCGTGGCCTGCAGGGCCAGGCCGGCGGCGACCACCGGGCGGCTGCCTATCCGGTCGGCGAGGACGCCGGAGAGCGGGGCGGCGACCATCGGCATGGCGGTCCACGGCAGCATGCGCAGGCCGGCCTCGGTGGGCGAGTAGTGGAGCACGTTCTGCAGGAACTGGCTGAGCAGGAAGATCGAGCCGAACATGCCGAAGAACATCAGCAGGCTGGCCGCGTTGATCCCGCTGAAGGCGCGGCTGCGGAAGAGGCGCATGGGCAGCATGGGGTTCTTCGCCCGCGTGCCGTGAACGGCGAAGGCGGCCAGGAGCACCCCGCCCGCACCCAGGCTGACCAGGACCTTCGTGCCCGTCCAGCCGGCGGAGTGGGAGCTGATCAGGCCGTAGACGATGCCGAAGAGGCCGCCGCTGACCAGGAGCGTGCCGACGACGTCGAGGCGGGCGCCGGAGCCGCGGGACTCGCGCAGGCGCAGCCGGGCGAGGGGGACGAGGGCGATGCCGAGCGGCACGTTGAGCCAGAAGATCCACTGCCAGGAGATGTGCTCGGTGAGGGTGCCACCGATCAGGGGGCCGGTGGCCACGGCGAGGCCGTCGACGGCGCCCTTGATGCCGTACGCCATGCCGCGGCGCCCGGCCGGTACGGCGTCGGTGAGCAGGGTGAGGGTCAGCGGCATCATCACGGCGGCGCCGACGCCCTGGACGGCGCGGGCGGCGACGAGGGCCTCGATGCCGGGGGCGAGGGCGGCCGCGGCGGAGGCGCCTGTGAAGATCGTCACACCGATGACGAAGAGCCGGCGGCGGCCGAACCGGTCACCGAGGGCGGCGCCCAGCATGAGCAGGACGGCGAAGGTGAGGGTGTAGGCGTTGACGGTCCATTCGAGGTCCTCCAGCGCCCCGCCGAGGTCCTTGCGGATGGCCGGCAGGGCGGTGGTGACGACGAGGTTGTCGAGCGCGGCCATGAAGCCGGCGATGCCGGTGATGACGAGGGCCCAGGCGGCCCTGGAGCGGTCGGTCACGGAAACCCCCCGAAAGGTTTATTAGTGAGTGATTACTAAATTTGGCCGGTACGGCAGAGGGCGTATGGCGATCCTGCGGCGCCACGGCGCCCCATAGGGGCGCGGGGAACTGCGCGATCGACCACCGGCGGCCCGCAGTCGGAGTGCCACGCCGGGCCCCACCCGCCGATGACCGATCGCGCACACGCGGCGGCAGCCGCCTAGCAGCCCTCGTCGTCGAAGCCGCCCCACACGCGGTGGCCGGCCGGGAAGCCGAGGGCGAGCAGGGTGTTGATGAGCATGCCTTCGGCCAGGAAGCGGCTCGAGACCTTCTCGTCGGCGCCGAGCGCGAGGTGGATCGTGTCCCGCAGCCTCAGCCAGCCCTCGCGGATGGGGTGGCCGAACTCGTGGTCCCCGGCCGCTTCGGCGGACGCGACCGCGACGTACATCTGCATCTGCATGAGCAGCTTCTCGCGGTCGCGCTCGATCATGTCGGCGTACGCGGCCCCCATGGCGGCCGGGATGCCGCCGGGAGGGGCGTTCCTCGCGGCGTCCGCGAAGAGCCGGGTGGTCTCCTCCAGACAGCGGGTGGCCGCGGCCAGGAAGATCGCACGCTTGCCCGGGAAGAGCCGGAAGAGGTACGGCTGCGAGACGCCCACGCGGCGGGCGATCGCCTCGGTGGACGTGCCTTCGTACCCGCCGCGCGCGAACTCCGAGATCGCGGCGCGGACGACGCTCTCGCGGCGCTCTTCGGCGCTCATCCTGACCATGAAGCAGTAAGTTAGTGACCACTCACTAGCATGTCAAGGGCGGAGTAAGGGGCGCCCGATCATGGCGGACGCCCCTTACGCGACGCGTGAGGTGCAGGCTCAGGCGCGAGCGTGAGGTGCAGGCTCAGGCGCGACGCGGTGAGACGCAGGCTCAGGCCAGCCGGACCACGGCCCGGGACATGCCCAGCACCTTCTGCCCCGCGCAGGTGGCCACCAGGTCCACCCGCACCGTACGGGCCTCGTCGTCCAGCTTGGCGGCGACCTTGGCGGCGACCTCGACGACCGCGCCCTTGTCGTCGTTCGGCACGACGACGGGCTTGGTGAAGCGCACGCCGTAGTCGACCAGGGCACCCGGGTCGCCCACCCAGTCGGTGACCACACGGATCGCCTCGGCCATGGTCCACATGCCGTGGGCGATCACGTCCGGGAGCCCGACCTCCTTGGCGAACTTCTCGTTCCAGTGGATCGGGTTGAAGTCGCCCGAGGCGCCCGCGTAGCGCACCAGCGTGGCGCGGGTCACAGGGAAGGACTGCGCCGGCAGCTCGGTGCCGACCTCGACGTCGTCGTAGGAAACCGCGGCAGCCATCTCACGCCTCCTCGGCGGCACGCGCCACCAGCTTCGTGTGCGCGGTCACGACCAGCTCGCCGTCCGCGTCGTGCACCTCGCCGCGGACCGTCACCACGTCGTTGCCCGCCAACGACTTGATCGAGTCGATGGTGGAGGTGACCGTCAGCAGGTCGCCGGCGCGCACCGGGCGGACGTACTCGAACCGCTGATCACCGTGGACCACGCGGTCGTAGTCCAGCCCCAGCTTCGGATCCCGGACGACCTGGCCGGCGGCCTGGAAGGTGATCGCGAACACAAAGGTCGGCGGGGCGATCACATCGGGGTGGCCGAGCGCCCTGGCGGCCTCGGGGTCGGTGTACACCGGGTTGGCGTCGCCGACGGCCTCGGCGAACTCGCGGATCTTCTCCCGGCCGACCTCGTAGGGGTCGGTCGCCGGATAGGTCCGCCCGACGAAGGACTGGTCGAGCGCCATGGCTCGGAACCTCCTGAGTGGACTGGGCTTGCGTACGTGAATACGCCATGAGGCCGCCCCCGGGAGCCGGGGGCGGCCTCATGAACGACCTGTTTGCGCTTAACGCGTCTCGCGGTGCGCCGTGTGGGCGTTGCAGCGAGGGCAGTGCTTCTTCATCTCAAGACGGTCCGGGTCGTTACGCCGGTTCTTCTTGGTGATGTAGTTCCGCTCCTTGCACTCCACGCAGGCCAGCGTGATCTTCGGGCGGACGTCGGTGGCAGCCACGTGAGTGCTCCTTGACGGATGGACGGATTCAACGCAGAAAAGAGTAGCCGATCGGAGGACCGACCCCACAATCGGCTACTGTGTGTAGCGGCGACCGGACTTGAACCGGTGACACAGCGATTATGAGCCGCTTGCTCTACCGACTGAGCTACGCCGCTTTGATGAGGTTGATTCCCCCGTCCGAAGACGGAGGAACCTTCCCCACCAGAGCCCCAAAACGGAATCGAACCGTTGACCTTCTCCTTACCATGGAGACGCTCTGCCGACTGAGCTATTGGGGCGAGCGAGGAAGACATTACACGGTCTGCGGCCGAAGGTGAAATCCGTACCCGGCGGCCCCCTGCCAGCGCGTTCTCCCGGCGCGCCGGTGCCTGCCGGATCCTCCGTCGCACCCCCCACCGGATCCCCCACCCGATCCCCCACAGGCGACCCGTAAAACCGCTGCCGGTGCGGGCGCGTACACCGGCATCGGTACGACCGCCGGTACGACTATTCAACGACTACCCGCCGCCTGCGCGAACCGGCTTCGCCCGCGGCCTACGCTCGGACAGCCGCGTGATCATGCCTGCCCCGGCCACCGGAGGATCGCGATGCCCGACAGTCAGCCGCAGCCCGCCGGCCACGGCGGCGACGCCGCCGCCCCGGCGCCGGGCGAGGGCGCGCTGGTGCTGTGCGGTGCCCGCCTCGCCGACGGGCGCGTGGTCGACGTGCGCCTCAGCGGCGGCCGCATCGAGGCCGTCGGCACTGCAGGCAGCCTTGCCCCCGGCCCGCGCGTCGACCTCACCGGCTACCTGCTGCTGCCCGCGCCCGCCGAACCCCACGCGCACTACGACACCGCCCTGACCGCCGACATCGGCGGCCCCGCCGCCCACGCCCCCGAGGACGTCCAGCGCCGCGCCACCGAGGCCGCCCTGCTGCAGCTCGGCCACGGCGTCACGGCCGTCCGCAGCCACGTGCGCGTCGGCGACGTGACGGGACTGCGGGCGCTCGAAGGCGTCCTGGCCGCGCGCCGGACCCTGCAGACCCTCACCGACCTCACCGTCGTCGCCGTCCCGCGGCTGCTGACCGGCGCCGCGGGTGCCGACGGGCTCGCCGTGCTGCGCGACGCGGTCGCCATGGGCGCCACCGTCGTCGGCGGCTGCCCCGACCTCGACCCCGACCCCACCGGCTACGCCGAGGCCGTGCTCGCCCTCGCCGCCGACCACGGCTGCGCCGTCGACCTGCACACCGACGGCGGCGACCCGGCCCGTCTCGCCCGGCTCGCCGCCATGGCCGGCGGGCTGCGGCCCGGCGTCACCGTGGGCCCCTGCGGCGCCCTGGCCCGCCTCCCCCGCGACCAGGCCGCCCGCGCGGGCCAGCAGCTGGCCGCAGCCGGCGTCACCGTCGTCTGCCTGCCCCAGGGCGACTGCGGTGCCGTCAGCGGCGGACGCAGCGCCTGGTGCGCCCCCGTACGGCTGCTGCGCGCCGTGGGCGTCCAGGTCGCCGCCGGCAGCGGCGCCCTGCGCGACGCCGCCAACCCCGTCGGGCGCGGCGACCCCCTGGAGGCCGCGTTCCTGCTGGCCTCGCACGCCGAGCTGTCCCCGGCGCAGGCGTACGAGGCGGTGAGCGCCCGGGCCCGTACGGCCATGGGGCTGCCCGAGGTACGCGTCGAGGCGGGCTTCCCCGCCGAGCTCCTGGCCGTCCGGGGCACCGGCATCGCCGGCGCCCTGTCCCTGGGCTACAGCCGCCTGGTCGTCCACCAGGGGCGCGTCGTCGCCCGGACCAGCGCGGTGCGCGAGTACGGCGACCACGGGGGCGGGAGCGGGGGCGGAGGCGGAGGCGGTACGTCCGAGGGGTCCGGCGAGACGCACGGTGCGGCGGCCCTGGAGCTGCCGCGGCAATCGCCGCGGCAGTCACCCCGGGGGGACGGGCCGGGAGGCGGACCGGGGAGCGGGGCGGGAGGCGGGTCGGGGGGTGGGGCTTAGGCCGTGTCCGGCGGATCATGCAGTGCCCCGTAAGGGGCGCGGGGAACTGCGCGACAAGCCACGATGCGCCCGCAGATTGCCCGGATCCCGGGGTGGCGTGTGAGCTGCGGGCCGTCGCTGGTTGATCGCGCAGTTCCCCGCGCCCCTTACGGGGCGCCGTGGTGGCGCGTGACGAAGATCCGCCGGACAGGCCCTAGCAGCCCTGACGGCCCCGCGACGGGAGCGCTACGTTCGGTTACGGTCGGATCATGCGCATTGTCATCGCTGGAGGACATGGTCAGATCGCGCTGCGGCTGGAGCGGTTGCTCGCCGGGCGCGGAGACGAGGTGGCGGGGCTCATCCGCCGCCCGGAGCAAGCAGGTGACCTACTGGCGGCGGGCGCCGAACCCGTCGTGTGCGACCTGGAATCCGCGACGGTGGCGGACGTCGCCCGGCACCTGGAGAGCGCCGACGCCGCCGTCTTCGCCGCCGGCGCCGGACCGGGCAGCGGCGCGGACCGCAAGGAGACCGTCGACCGGGGCGCCGCGGTGCTCTTCGCGGACGCGGCCGAGGCCGCCGGCGTCCGGCGGTTCGTGGTCGTCTCGTCCATGGGCGCCGACCGCGAGCCACCCGAGGGCACGGACCCGGTCTTCGCCGCCTACCTGCGGGCCAAGGGCGCCGCGGACGCGGACATCCGCTCGCGCGCCGGCCTGGACTGGACGATCCTGCGCCCGGGCCGGCTGACGGACGAGCCGGGCACGGGCCGGGTGACCCTGTCGGCGGGCTCCACGGGCCGCGGCGACGTCTCCCGGGACGACGTGGCGGCGGTGCTGGCGGCCCTGCTGGACGAGCCGGAGCGCGGGGCGATGGGCCTGACGCTGGAGCTGATCGGCGGCGACACGCCGGTGGAGGAGGCGGTCAAGGCGCTCGGCTGAGGGCGACGAGGCCGGAAAACGAAAGAAGCCCCTGACCGTGAAGGTCAGGGGCCTCGTTCCGTGGCGGCGCCAGGATTCGAACCTGGGTAGGCTAAGCCGACGGATTTACAGTCCGCTCCCATTGGCCACTCGGGCACACCGCCATGGGAGTCACCTCGGTCGCTCTTTCGAGCTGCTCCGTGGCAACGACGTAAACCATACCCGATGACCTGGGGTGGTCCGCCACTCGGTTCACAGCCGGTCGATCGGGCCCCGGATGACTAGGCTGGCAGCGCGGCCCCTCGTAGGGCCGCGCCCCCCTGATGGATCTACGTACGAGGAGCCAACTCAATATGGCCGACTCCAGTTTCGACATCGTCTCGAAGGTCGAGCGGCAGGAGGTCGACAACGCCCTCAACCAGGCCGCCAAGGAGATCTCCACGCGCTACGACTTCAAGGGCGTCGGCGCCTCCATCGCATGGTCCGGCGACAAGATCGAGATGCGCGCCAACGGCGAGGACCGGGTCAAGGCCGTCCTCGACATCTTCCAGTCCAAGCTGATCAAGCGCGGCATCTCGCTCAAGGTCCTGGACGCCGGCGAGCCGCAGCTCTCCGGCAAGGAGTACAAGATCTTCGCCTCCATCCAGGAGGGCATCTCCCAGGAGAACGCCAAGAAGGTCGCCAAGATCATCCGCGATGAGGGCCCCAAGGGCATCAAGGCCCAGGTCCAGGGCGAGGAGCTGCGGGTCAGCTCCAAGAGCCGCGACGACCTGCAGGCCGTGATCGCGCTGCTGAAGGGCAAGGACTTCGACTTCGCGCTGCAGTTCACGAACTACCGCTAGGCGCGGCGGAGCGACTGACTGACTGACTAGCGACTGACTGACTGACGAGGGCGCGTCCGGAACGGTTCGTACGAACCGTTCCGGACGCGCCCTCGTCGTTGCAGCTGCGGAGCAGCGGGTCAGTGGATCAGCGGGTCAGCGGATCAGCGGGTGGCGAAGGGCCGGTCGGAGGGGACGATCTCGCGGCCGAGGGGCATCAGGGAGATCGGGATCAGCTTGAAGTTCGCGATGCCCAGCGGGATGCCGATGATCGACAGGCACAGCGCGATGCCGGTGACGATGTGGCCCAGCGCCAGCCACCAGCCGGCGAAGACGATCCAGATGACGTTCCCGAGCAACGACCCGGCCCCCGCATCCCGCCGCTCCACCGTCGTCCGCCCGAAGGGCCAGAACGCGTACGCCGCGATCCGGAACGAGGCGATGCCGAAGGGGATGGTGACGATCAGCAGGCAGCAGATGAGCCCCGCGACCAGATAGCCCACCGCCATCCAGAACCCGCAGAGCACCAGCCAGACGACATTCAGGATCAACCTCATGATTCAAGCCTCTCACCAGCATGGGTTCCGTGCTCCATAAGACGCCGGGGCTTCGAATCCCAGTTCCTGGGCGCGCCTGGCCAGTGACCCTGAACGAACCCTTAGGGGATCACTCCTCGTGGCAGAGAATCACGCTCAATTCACTGTTGTCGTCGCCGATGCTGCGCCCCAGCTGCAGCAGCGCTTCCTCGCCCTCGTCGGGCCTCATCACCTGCAGATCCAGCAGAACCATCGTCTCGCCCACCTCCCTTGCCGACCCTTCCCGTCTTTCCCACCTTCCCGGGAGGCCTTTCCTGCGAGTGGCGGGCACAGACAGGGCATGCCGGAAATTCAGGGCAATTGGGGAGGGGGCGTGGGTGGTTGTGCGTAGGGCCGGTGGCGAGTTCAGGTCAAAGCTTTGGCCGGCTACGAGGGGAGGGGTGGGGGGGCGCGCCTTGGTTCCCAGTCTGCGGGTGGGTTTGGGGCTGGTCGCCGTTCTCGTGCCGTCGCGGATGCGGGTGCGTGAGGAGATCGCGCCGTTTGGTTGTGGCTGAGGGGGAGCTGGCTGCTGCCGCGATGTGGCTTGCGCCGGTGGAGACGCTCCGCTCGTGTCAGGTGGGTCGGGTGGCTGGGCGTTCGGGTGCGGGCCGTGGTGGACGCTACTTCAGGAAGTCGGGAATGTCGTCGAATTCGTCGTCCGGCTCGGGACGAGGGCGCCTCATGAGGTTGGGGCAAGGGGGGTAGTGGGTGTCGGCGGACGCGGGGAAGAGGAAGTTGGGGCCGGCGTACACCCACTTGACGTCGTTCGGCTCGGATTCCATGCGCCAACCTTACGAGCGCGGCGGCGGCCAGGTGCGGCGTACGTGCAGGGGATGGGCGGGTGGAATGGTGAGCGTTCGACCGCCTGCGAAAACCACCGTGACCGTGTGCTGTTGGTGAAGGATCGTGCCGACGCGATGGGCCTGCCGCCCGTCGAGGACGACGTCGCCGCGTTGCAGCATGTAGGCGAGGAGGATCATTCGGACCGCTCCGCCCGGAGGACGGCCCAGACGCGCTTGCCCACGCCGTTGCGGCCGCTGACTCCCCAGCTGGAGGACAGGGCGGCGACGAGGGACAGGCCTCGGCCGGGGTGCGGGTGGGTGGGGTCCGCGTCGTCGACGCAGATGCGTACGGTGTCGCGGACCGGGTGCTCGAAGCGGGTCTCGATCCGGCGGTCGCGCGGCACGCGGGCGTGGACGACGGCGTTCGTCAGCAGCTCGGAGAGGACGACCAGGGAATCGTCCTCGATGGCCGTCAGATGCCAGTCCGCCAGCGCTTTCCTCAATTCGGCGCGGGCCAGGGGAATGGAACGCGCGGTGTGGCGCCAACGGTGGGTGACCGTAGGGGGTTTGGTGAGCATGGGCCCATGCTCGGTGCCGTGGGTGGGGGCATGATTCCCCCTGGCGGTCTCCCTCCGGTGGGTAGACTTGGCACCTCGAACCGCCCAGCCGGGAGTACCCAGTTGATCGCCGTTCCGGAAACTGTGCTCGCCCGCGAGGACGTGCGGGCGGCGCTGGCGCGTCATGACTTCGGGACGTTCTTCGCCCTCGTGCGGAAGTGGGGCGGGATCAGCTTCATGCGGATTGCGGACGCGTGCGACATGAAGCCGGAGCGGGTGGGCAAGCTGGCGCGGGGCGAGGGGCGCGTCACGAGCGTCGAAAAGATGGAGCGGATCGCCGACGGCCTCCGTGTCCCCGGCACGCTCATTCGGCTCGCGCCGCGGCCCTGGGAGTCGACCGCCGTGCCGGCGGAGCCGGCGGGGGCGCCCTCGGGGCCCGACATGGCCGCCGTGAAGTCCTTCCGTGTTGCCGACCGCCGGCTCGGGGGTGGGCACCTCTATGGTTCCGTTCTGCACTACCTGCATCACAGCCTGGCGCCCAGGTTGTTCGGCTGCGAGGCCGGCCATGATGCGGGGCAGGTGTTCCGGGCTGCGGCGTCGCTGACGGAGATGGCGGGCTGGATGGCCCACGACTCGGGCCGGGACGGGCGGGCCCGCGAGCACTTCGAGCAGGCGCTGGCCCTGGCGACCGCCGGAGCCGATCCTGCTCTCGGGGCCAACATCATGGCCAGCATGAGCCACTTGGCCCTGCAGGTCGGCCGCCCGCGGGAAGCGGTCTCGCTGGCCCGTGCGGGCCGGGCTCGCCTGGATGCGCCCGTGCCGATGCTGTCGGCACGGCTGCATGCCATGGAGGCCCGGGCGCTCGCCCGGCTGGGGGACGAACGCGCTGCCCAGGCGGCGCTGGACGCAGCGCAGCGGGATGTCGGCGCGCCGGAGGAGTCCTCGGGCTGGCTGAGCTCGTTCGATGCCGCTGCGCTGGCCAGTGAGAGGGCCTTGGTCCTGCAGGATCTGGGGCTGCTGGCGGAGGCTGCCGCGGCGGCGGAACGCGCTGTGGCTCTGCGGTCGGGAGACCGTGCCAGGAGCCGGGTGTTCGGTCAGATCGCGCTGGCCACCATCCGCGCACAGCAGCGGGAGCTGGAGGCGGCGTGTGAGACGGGACATCGCGTGTTGAGCGCGTGTGGAACGCTCGGGTCGGCGCGGATCACCCAGCAGTTGGCCGCACTTGCAGCGGTGATGGCTCCTCATCGGGGGTACCGGCCCGTGGCCGGCTTCCTGGATGCTCATGCCGAAGTCCATCGCCGTCGCACCCTCCTCCTGGCCACGGGATGAGCAGCGCGCCTCGACCGGGCACGGCCGAGTGGAACGCCTACCTCGCGGAGGGCAACGCGAAGCAGGCAAGGAAGCGTGTGGCTGCCGACGTGCTCCTTCGGGACGACGTCGGGCGGGTGCTGCTGGTCAAGCCGACCTACAAGGAAGCCTGGGACCTGCCCGGCGGGATGGCCGAGGCCAACGAGTCGCCGCGGGAAGCGGCAAGGCGCGAGCTGCGGGAGGAACTCGGTCTCGCGGTGGACCTGCACGGCCTGCTGTGCGTCGACTGGGTGCCGCCGCACGGCCCGTGGGACGACCAACTGGCGTTCATATTCGACGGGGGCGTGCTCGGGGCCGAACAGCGCGGGACCCTCGGTCCGACGGACGACGAGCTGTCGGCGTGCGCGTTCTTCGTCCCGGACGAAGCCCTCCACCTGCTGCCCCCGCGTACGCGGATGCGCGCTGCCGCAGCGCTGGCGGCACTGGGGGACGCAGTCCCCCGCTACCTGGAGGCCGGCCGGACGTGAGGCCGGCCTCCAGCGGGGCGTTACTTCGGGACCGTCCAGAGCTGGCGCTTGTTCGTGTTCGGGGTGGTGAGCTGGATCTTCGTGCCGTTTGCCGTGCTGCCGCCCGTCACGTCCAGGACCTTGCCGGAGGCCGTGTGGGCGATCTGGCCCTTTGTGTTGACCGTCCAGCGCTGGGTGGCGGTGCCCTTGCAGTCGGAGAGGGTGGTGTTGGTGCCGTCGGTGCTCAGGCACTTGCCGAGGGCGCGGATGCTGCCGTCCTGGGCGAGGATCCAGGACTGGGCGACCGTGTTGTTGCAGGTGTAGAGCTGGATCTGGGTGCCGTTGTCGGGCTTGGCGCCCTTGACGTCGAGGCACTTGCCGCCGAGGCCGGTGATGCGGCCCTGGGGCGGGACGACGACGCCGGCGGCGGTGGCGAGGTGGCGCAGGCCCTGGACGTCGAACTGCTGGATGTAGGTGCCGGCGCGGCCGTCGGTGTAGCCGTGGTTGTCGGTGCACATGATGGGCTTTTCGCCGGAGTCCTTGCCGACGGCGCAGTCGCCGCGCGTGGGGCTGCGGTCGGCGTGGGTGAGGCCCATGGTGTGGCCGAGTTCGTGGCTGATGTGGTTGCGCATGAACGTCTCGCCCCAGCGGGGCAGGGGCTTGCCGTCGGCGGTGAAGAAGGAGCTGTCGATGTAGGCGTGGCCGCTGGTGACGGTCTGCGGGAGGGAGGTGGAGATGAAGCCGCAGCTGAGGTTGAGGGTGCCGGTGCCGTCGTGGACGACCTTCCAGCCCTTCTGGCCGTTGTCGGCGGGGGGTACGCAGGGGCGCTTGAGGACGCCGATGACGATTTCGCCGCGGGGGCGGGAGTAGTTCCAGCCGACGGGCGTGGTGTCGACGGAGATGGGGAGGTTGGTGATGCGCTTGAGGTCGGCGGCGGTGGCCTTGACGTAGCGGCCGAGCCAGTCGACGGACTGCTGGTCGTAGAACTTGATGGTGTAGCCGGTGGCGAGCGACTTGGTGACGCCGTCGGCGATCTTCCAGCCTTCGCCCTGGGGGGCGGCGGCCGCTGCGGCGAGTGCCGTCGTGGTGTGGGCGGGTGCGGCGTCGAGTGTCATGACGCCGTTGCGGAAGACGGTGCCGTCGGTGGCGGAGGTGCCGGTGTCCTGCGGTTCGGCGGTCGTCGGTGCCGCCGTGGCGGGCGTGGTGGTGCCCTCGGTGCCGAAGGCACTGGGCATGATCTGCGTGGTGGCGGCGATGGCCGCCACGGCGCCCGCAGCGGCGACGGCTATGCGCTTGCCGGTGAGTCGCATGTCCTGTTCGGACCTTTCCCCGTTGGTTCAGTTGTGGGGAGAGATCCTAGGGTCACCCGAACGGAGCAGCGCAACGCGCCCCCAGGGGCGCGGCATGGCCATGGTGGGTGCTCCGACGTCACGACAGGACGGGGAGTGCCATGCGTTGCAGGTTGCTGCTCTCGACCGCCATATCCGCGGTCGTTCTCATCGGCGGTGTTGCCACTCAGGCGTACGCGGCGCCTTCCGACACCGATCTGCGGACGTGCATCGACGGGGGCGGGCTGCCGGAGGTGAAGGTGACCGGTGGGGTGCTGTCGCCCACGGTCACCAAGGTGTGCAAGGGCGGGGCGCAGGACGGTCAGACCATCAGCTGAGGCGGCCGTCGTGGCCCGCCATCTGCTCCAGGCGGGCGATGCGCTCGCGCATGGGCGGGTGGGTGGAGAAGAGCTTCGACAGGCCCTCGCCCGGCCGGAACGGGTTGGCGATCATCATGTGGCTCGCCGTCTCCAGGCGCGGCTCGGGGGGCAGGGGCAGGCGCTGGGTGCCCAGTTCGAGCTTGCGCAGGGCGGCGGCCAGGGCCAGGGGGTCGCCGGTGAGGCGGGAGCCGGAGGCGTCGGCCTCGTACTCGCGGGAGCGGCTGACGGCGAGCTGGATGAGGGAGGCCGCGATGGGCCCCAGCAGCATGATCATGATCATGCCGACGATGCCGGGGCCCTCGTCGTCCTCGGAGCGGCCGAAGGGGATCAGCCAGGCGAAGTTGACCAGGAACATCACCACCGAGGCGAGCGCGCCGGCCACGGAGGAGATGAGGATGTCGCGGTTGTAGACGTGGCTGAGCTCGTGGCCGATGACGCCGCGCAGCTCGCGCTCGTCCAGCAGGCGCAGGATGCCCTCGGTGCAGCAGACGGCGGCGTTGCGCGGGTTGCGGCCGGTGGCGAAGGCGTTGGGGGCCTCGGTCGGGGAGATGTACAGGCGGGGCATCGGCTGGCGCGCGGCGGTGGAGAGCTCGCGCACCATGCGGTACAGCTGGGGGGCCTCGAATTCGCTGACGGGCCGGGCGCGCATGGCGCGCAGGGCCAGCTTGTCGCTGTTCCAGTAGGCGTAGGCGTTGGTGCCCACGGCGACGAGCACGGCGATGATCAGGCCCGCGCGGCCGAAGACACTGCCGATGGCGATGATGAGGGCGGACAGTCCGCCGAGGAGTACGGCGGTCCTGAGCCCGTTGTGCCGGCGGTGCACGGTACGCCCTCCAAGTGGTGCGGCAGGGGAACCCTTGAACCTGGTTTAACCAGTGGAACCTTTCGTACTGGTCAACGCCAGGCGAGGGCCGCCAGTTCCCTGGTGCACGGTGGGCGCGGGGCGGCCGTCGTCCCTACAGGAGCGCTCCGGCGGCGAAGCGCAGCACCAGTTGCGGGGCGCCCGAGAGGGCGACGCCCAGTACGGCCGCCAGGGTGATGGCCGCCGTGAGGGGGGCGGGGATGCGGAGCTTCGCGGGGGCCGCCGTCTGCGCCGGGCGGAACAGCAGCGCCGTCCACTGCAGGTAGTAGTACAGGGCGATCACGACGTTGACGGCCATGACGACCGCCAGCCAGCCCAGCCCCGCGTCCACGGCGGCCGAGAAGACGGTCACCTTGGCGAACAGGCCGATGATGCCCGGCGGCAGTCCGGCGAGGCACAGCAGGAAGAAGCCCAGGGCGAGGGCCGCCAGCGGGCTGCGGGCGTACAGCCCGCGGTAGTCGGCGAGGCGGTTGGCCGGGCTGGTACGGGCGACGAGCGCGGCCACCGCGAAGGCGCCGAGGTTCACGGCCGCGTACATCAGGGCGTAGGCGACCGTGGAGCCGATGGCGTGGCCGGGGCGGTCGCTGTAGCCGGCGGCGGCGACGGGGACGAGGAGGTAGCCCGCCTGGCCGACGGAGGACCAGGCCAGCAGGCGCACGGCGCTGTGGGCGCGGTCGGGGCGCTGGCGCAGGGCGGCGACGTTGCCGGCGGTCATGGTGAGGGCGGCGAGGACGGCGAGGGCGGGGCCCCACACGTCGGCGTACGCCGGGAAGGCGACGACCGTCACGAGGATGAGGCCGGTGAAGCCGACGGCCTTGCCGACGACCGACAGGTACGCGGCGACGGGCACGGGGGCGCCGACGTAGGTGTCGGGCACCCAGAAGTGGAAGGGCGCGGCGGCGGTCTTGAAGGCGAAGCCGACGAGGGTGAGGGCGATGCCGGCCTTGGCGAGGACGGCCAGGCGCGGGTCGGTGTGGCCGAGGCCGGCGGCGATGCCGTTCAGGTGCAGGGTGCCGGTGGCGGCGTAGACGAAGCTCGCGCCCAGCAGCGTGACCGCGGTGGCGGTGACGGAGGACAGGAAGAACTTCAGGGCCGCCTCGGAGCTGCGGCGGTCGCCGCGGCGCATGCCGACGAGGGCGAAGGCGGGCAGCGAGGCCACTTCGAGGGCGACGACGAGGGTGGCGAGGTCGCGGGAGGCGGGCAGGAGTGCGGCGCCGGCGGCCGAGGACAGCAGCAGGAACCAGAATTCGCCGGCGGGCAGTTTGTGGTCGGCGATCGCGCTGAGGGACAGCAGGGCCGTCAGCAGGGCGCCGCCGAGGACGAGGAACTGCACGACGAGCGTGAAGTGGTCGGCCACGTAGCTGCAGGAGGAGTCCCGTCCGACGATGCAGAAGGTGGAGCGGTCGCCGTCCAGCAGCGGCAGCAGCGCGAGTGAGGCGGCGAGGAGTCCGCCGATGGACAGCCAGCCGAGGAGCGGCTTGCGCTCCTCGGGCAGGAAGAGGTCGGCGACCAGGACGACGAGCGCGACGAGGGCCGCGACGGTCGGCGGGGCGATGGCGAGCCAGTCGACGGACTGGACCAGCGAACCCATCACTTGCCTCCTGCGAGGAGCTGCTGAACGGCAGGGTCGGTGAGGCCGATGAGGGCCGCGGGCCACAGCCCGGCGAGGACGGTGAGGGCCACGAGCGGACTCCAGGCGGCGAACTCGTAGCCGTGGACGTCGGCCAGGGCCGGGGTCTCGTCGCGCTTCTCGCCCATGCACACCCGGCGCACCACGACCAGCAGGTACGCGGCGGTGAGCAGGGTGCCCAGGCCGGCGAGGGCCATGAAGGTGAGGAACGCGGGGCGGCTGAGCCCGTCGGCGGGGCGGAAGGAGGCGAACATGGCGAGCATCTCGCCCCAGAACCCGGCGAGCCCCGGCAGGCCCAGCGAGGCGACCGCGCCGAAGGCGAGCAGGCCGCCCAGGCGGGGGGCGCGGCCGTACAGGGCCGCGCCGGTGGTGCCGGAGAGGCTGTCGAGGTCGGAGGTGCCGTAGCGGTCCTTCAGGGCGCCGACGAGGAAGAAGAGCAGGCCGGTGATCAGGCCGTGGGCGACGTTGGCGAACAGCGCGCCGTTGAGGCCGGTCGGGGTGAGGGTGGCGATGCCCAGGAGCACGAAACCCATGTGGCCGACCGAGGAGTAGGCGATCAGGCGCTTGAGGTCGCCCTTGCCGCCCGAGCGGGCCAGGGCCAGGCAGACCAGGGAGCCGTAGACGATGCCGACGGCCGCGAAGGCGGCCAGGTAGGGCGCGAAGGTGTGCGCGCCGTCCGGCACGATCGGCAGCAGGATGCGCACGAACCCGTAGGTGCCCATCTTCAGCAGGACGCCCGCCAGCAGCACCGATCCGACCGTGGGGGCGGAGGTGTGGGCGTCCGGCAGCCAGGTGTGCAGGGGCCACATCGGGGCCTTGACGGCCAGTCCGACGCCGATGGCCACAGCGGCGATGAGCTGCGTGGTGTGGCTGAGCGAGGCGCCGTTGTCAGTGGCGAGTGCCACCATGTCGAACGTGCCGCCCTTGATCCCGACCAGGAGGAGGCCGAGCAGCATCACCACGGAGCCGAGCAGCGTGTAGAGGATGAACCGCCACGCGGCGGGTCCCCGCCCCTCGCCGCCCCAGCGGGCGATGAGGAAGTACATCGGGATGAGCACCATCTCGAAGGCGAGGAAGAACAGCATCAGGTCGAGGACGGCGAAGGTCGCGAGGGTGCCGGCCTCCAGGACGAGCAGCAGCGCCACGAATGCCTTGGGAGACGGGCCCTGCGGCATGCGGTGGTAGCTGTAGAGCGCGCTGAGGAAGGTCAGCAGCGCGGTCAGCACGAGGAGGGGGAGCGAGACGCCGTCCACGCCGAGGTGGATGCGGATGTGCAGCGCGGGGATCCAGCTGACGTCCGTGGTCGCCTGCATGCGCGCCGGATGGCCGTGGTCGAAACCGGCGGCGAGGGCCACGGCCAGGGCGAGGACGGCACCGGTGACGGTGACGCCGTGCCGCAGCACGGCCTGCTCGGGGCTCCTGCCCTTCAGGCCGGGCGGGGCCGGCAGCAGGGCGGCAACGGCGCCGAGCAGGGGCACGACGACGATCGCGGCGAGGAGGATCTGCATGACGGTGTGACTCATGGTCTTGCGCTCACGCTCCCGTGACCAGCAGCACGGCGGCGACGGCCAGGACGACGGAACCGGCGAGGAGGGCGCCGAGGTAGGTCTGCACGTTGCCGGTCTGCGCCCGGCGGACGGCCGCGCCCAGCAGACCGGGGGCGGTTCCGGCCCCGCGCACGTACCCGTCCACGACCTCGCGGTCGAGGAAGTGGGCGAGCCGCGCGGCGCCGCGGGCGGGCCGCACGAGGAGCGCGGAGTACACGGCGTCCAGGTGGAAGCCGCTGACGGCGTGCCGGTGCAGGGGGCCCAGCAGGAGCCGGCCGGGGTCGGCCGGGTCCGGGGCGCCGGCGATGCCGCCGTAGGCGGCCTCGTGGGTGGCGATGCTCTCCTCCTCGGAGACGTACGGCGCCTCGCGCGGGTCGGCGGCGACCGCGCCGAGCGGCGTACGGGCGGCCAGCGCGGCGCTGCGCCGCCAGGCCGCGTACGTGACGAGCACGCCGGCGAGCGCGCAGCCGGTGGACAGCACGGAGGTGGTGAGCGTCGGGGTCAGCGACCGCCCGTCGAACCAGTCGGGCAGCTGCCAGGCAGCCAGGCCGAAGGCGGTGGTGGGCACGAACAGCACCCACAGCACGGTGGTCATGGCCGCCGGTTCCCTGCCGTGGTCCGGTGCCTCGGTGCCCTTGCCGTGGAAGGCGAGCAGCCACAAGCGGGCGGCGTAGGCGGCGGTGAGCACGGCGGTGAGCAGTCCGGCGACGAGCACCGTCCAGCCGGCCGGGCCGGCCGCGGTGGCGGGGATGCCGTGGGCCTCACCCGCGGTGGCCCGCTCGGCGGCGCCCAGGACGGCCTCCTTGGAGAAGAAGCCGCTGAACGGCGGGATCGCGGCCAGCGCCAGCAGGCCGACGGTCATCGTCCAGTACGCGTCCGGGACGCGCCGGGCCAGGCCGCTCATGCGGGAGGTCGCGGCCAGCGAGTTGGTGCCGGCCGCGTGGATGACCACGCCCGCGCCGAGGAACAGCAGCGCCTTGAAGGCGCCGTGCGACAGGAGGTGGAAGACGGCAGCGCCGCGGTCGCCGACGGCCAGGGCACCGGTCATGTAGCCGAGCTGGCCGACGGTCGAATAGGCGAGGACGCGCTTGATGTCGTCCTGGGCGAGCGCGGCCAGGGCCGAGCCGACCATCGTGACCGCGGCCATCACGGCGAGCACGACCAGCGCCGCCGCGGAGGCGGCGAAGACGGGCAGCAGCCGGGCGACGAGGTAGACGCCGGCCGCGACCATCGTCGCGGCGTGGATCAGCGCGGAGACGGGCGTGGGGCCCGCCATCGCGTCGGGCAGCCACGTGTGCAGGGGGAACTGCGCCGACTTGCCCGCCACGCCCGCGAGCAGCAGCAGCGCCACCAGCGTGGGGTGCGTGAGGTCACCGGCCGCGGCCGTGGTGAGGATGCCGTTGATCCGGAACGTTCCGGCGTCGGCGGCCAGCGCGAAGACGCCGATCAGGAAGGGGACGTCGCCCAGCTTCGTGACCAGGAACGCCTTCAGGGACGCCGCCCGGGCGGCCTCGGTCTCCCAGTAGTGGCCCACCAGGAAGTACGAGCAGATGCCCATGACCTCCCAGCCGACCAGCAGCACCATCAGGTCGCCCGAGTAGACGACGAGGAGCATCGCGGAAGTGAACAGCGAGACCAGCGCCGCGTACGAGGGGTAGCGGGGGTCGTCGCGCAGGTACGCCGTCGAGTACAGCTGCACGCAGGTGGCCACGACACCGACCAGCACCGCCACCAGCACGGCGAAGCCGTCCAGGTGCAGGGCCAGGTCGATCGGCACCGAGCCGGTCGGGGTCAGCCGCGTGGCGGCGTCGATCGCCTCGCCCGGGCCGCTGCCGCCGCCCTGCCGGCAGGCGACCACGACCGCGAGCACGGCCGCGGCCAGCGTCGGCAGCACGGCCAGCGGCCGTACGAAACCGGGCGCGCGGCGGCCCGTCAGCAGGCCGGCGAGCGCACCGAGGAAGGGCAGCAGGGGAACGAGAACGGCGGTGGTCGTGGTGCTCACGCGGCAGCCTCCGCCTTCTGCTGCGGCCCGGCCGTGGGCCCGGGCTCCTCCGGCGCGTCGTCGCGCAGGTCGCGCAGCCGGTCGACGTCGGCGGTGCCGCGGTTGCGGTACACCATCAGGACGATCGCCAGGCCGATGCCGATCTCGGCGGCGGCGATGGCGATGGTGAACAGGGTCAGCGCCTGGCCGGCGTGCAGCGTGTCGCGCAGCCACACGTCGAAGGCGACGAGGTTGAGGTTGACGGCGTTGAGCATCAGCTCGACGGACATCAGCACCAGGATGGCGTTGCGCCGGGCCAGCACGCCGTACAGGCCGGTGCAGAAGAGAAGGGCGGCCAGCACGGCCGGGTACACCAGGTGCATCAGCGCTGCTCCTCCTTCTTCCTGCGGGACAGCACGATCGCACCCACCAGCGCCGCCAGCAGCAGCACCGACAGCGCTTCGAACGGCAGCACCCAGTGCCGGAAGAGGATCTCCCCCGACACCTTCGTGGTGCCCTGCGGCGCGCCGTCCAGGTCGATCCACGTCGTACGGAAGGCGTCGACGACCACCCACACCAGGGCCGCGGCCGCAGCACCCGCGACGGCCAGAGCCGCCCAGCGGTTGCCGGAGTCGGCGTCCGGGGAGCGGCCGATGGGAGCCCTGGTGAGCATGAGCCCGAAGAGCAGCAGCACCACCACCGAGCCGACGTAGATCAGCACCTGCACCCAGGCGATGAACTCCGCCGTCAGCAGCAGGTACTCCACGGCCAGCCCGCCCAGCGCCACGACCAGCCACAGGGCCGCGTGCACCAGCTGCCGGGTCGTGACGGCGACCGCCGCGGCGCCCAGGGTCACGACACCGACGAGCAGGAAGGCGATCTCCACGCCGGAGGGGGAGAGAAAGGCGTGAGTCGCGCTCATGTGTCCTCTCCCTGTTCCTTCTCCTGCTGGGCCGCCAGCTTCTCGGCCGTCTTGCGCGCCGCCACGATCTCCTTCGGCTCCTCCGCCGCCGCATCGAGCGCCGGCGGCTCCGGAACCGTCCACATCCACTCGCGGAGCTTGTCCCGCTCGTGCGTCAGCTCCTGGATGTCGGTCTCCGCGTACTCGAACTCCGGCGACCAGAACAACGCGTCGAACGGACACACCTCGATGCAGATGCCGCAGTACATGCACAACGCGAAGTCGATCGCGAAGCGGTCCAGCACGTTGCGGCTGCGCTCGCGGCCGCCCGGCACCGCCGCCGGCACGGTCTCCTTGTGGGAGTCGATGTAGATGCACCAGTCCGGGCACTCGCGGGCGCACAGCATGCACACCGTGCAGTTCTCCTCGAACAGCCCGATCACACCGCGCGTACGCGGCGGCAGCTCCGGCTGCGCATCCGGGTACTGCACGGTCTGCGCACGCCGCGTCATCGTCCGCAGCGTGACCGCCAGCCCCTTGGCCAGACCCGATCCGGGAACGCCCATCACTGCATCACCACCTTCACGACACCCGTGAGCGCGATCTGCGCGAGAGCCAGCGGGATCAGCACCGTCCAGGCCAGCTTCTGCAGCTGGTCCTCGCGCAGCCGCGGATAGCTCACCCGCAGCCAGATCACGACGAAGGCGAGGACGGCCGTCTTCAGCAGCGTCCACAGCCAGCCCAGACCGTCGGCCCCGAACGGGCCGTGCCACCCACCGAGGAACAGCACGGTCGTCAGACCGCACAGCACCACGATGCCGGCGTACTCGGCGAGCAGGAACATCGCGAACCGCAGACCCGTGTACTCGGTGTACGCGCCGAAAATGATCTCCGAATCGGCCACCGGCATGTCGAACGGCGGCCGCTGCAGCTCGGCCAGGCCCGCGGTGAAGAACACCAGGCCGCCCACGATCTGCCACGGCACCCACCACCAGTGGAAGGCGTCCACGATGCCCGGCAACGACACCGTGCCCGCCGCCATCGCGACGGACGCGGCCGCCAGCAGCATCGGCAGCTCGTAGGCGAGCAGCTGCGCGGCGGTGCGCAGACCCCCGAGGAGGGAGAACTTGTTCGCCGAGGCCCAGCCGGCCATCAGCGAACCGAGCACGCCCACGCCCATCACGGCGAGCACGAAGAAGATGCCGGCGTCGACGACCTGCCCGACGGCGTTGCCGGGCCCTACGGGCAGCGCCACCAGCACCAGCAGGTACGGCAGCAACGCCACGGCCGGCGCCAACTGGAACACGCGCCGGTCGGCGTCCCTCGGGACGACGTCCTCCTTCTGCGCGAACTTCACCCCGTCCGCCACCAGCTGAGCCCACCCATGGAACCCACCGGCGTACATCGGCCCCAGCCGGCCCTGCATGTGCGCCATCACCTTGTGCTCGGTCTGCCCGATGACGAGCGGAAGCACGAGGAAGACGACGAAGACGGCGAGCAGACGCAGCACGACGTCGACGGTCTCGCTGCTCATGCGCTCTCGCCTCCGGCGGGGTTCGTACGTGTCTGGGGCCCGGCCCCGGGTTCCTTACCGGGCGGCTCCGCCGGGGCGGGCGGCTCGGGCTGGGCGCCGTCGCCCGGCGCGGCGTCGGCCGGCTGGGGTGAGTCCGGCTCCGCCGGGGGCGCCGGTTCGCGCCGGTCGCCGTCGCGGCGGGGGGTCGGTGCTGCGCCGTCGCCCGAGGGCTGGGGCGCGTCCGATTCCGCCGGGCCCGGCCGCTCGGGCCGGTCGCCGTCGCGGCGGGAAGGGGCGGCGGCACCGTCAGTCGGCTCCGCCGGCCCCGTCGGCTCGGGCCGGGTGTCGGGGGTGGCTGGGGGCTCGGCCGGGCGGGCGGCGGGCTCGTCGAAGGCCGGGCGGGCGTGGTGCCAGGGGGCGTCCGACGAGCGCGGCGCGGGCGCCGCGCCCTCGCTCGCACTCCGCGGAGCGGCCTGGCTGGCGGAGCCGTCCGCCGCCGAGCGGGTGCGGCGCGGCGCCGCCGGCGCCTGGCTCGCCGAGCCCTCGGCCGCGCTGCGCGCACGCCGCGGAGCGGCCTGGCTCGCCGAGCCTTCGCTGACGCTCCGCGCGCGCCGCGGGGGCGTGGCGCGGTCGCCGGACGGTGCGCGGCGCTCCGGGCGGGTCGGGGCCGGGGGGAGCTGGCCCTTGAGGGGGCCCCATTCGTTGGGGTCGGGGACGCCCGGGGGGAGCATCTGGCGGCGCTTGGGGCCGCCCTCGGCGGATTCGCCCGGTTCCTTGGCGCCCGGCCAGGCCTTGACCACGCGTGCGGCGAGGACGAAGTCCTTGCGCAGGGGGTGGCCCTCGAAGCCGTCGGGGAGCAGCAGGGGTTCCAGGTGCGGGTGGCCCGCGAAGTCGATGCCGAACATCTCGTGCGTCTCGCGCTCGTGCCATGCCGCGCCGGCGTAGACGCCGGTCGCCGTCGGCAGGGTGGCGGCGTCGTGGGGGACGGTCGTGCGCAGGAGCAGGCGGTGCACGGCGCCGCCGTGCTGTGCCGGCAGGGCGGCCACGTGGGCGGAGATGCGCAGGCCGGTGCCGGGTTCGTCGACGGCGCTGAGCCAGTCGAAGAAGGTGCAGCCGAGCGCGTCGCGGGCGGTCGTCAGGGCCGGGAGCCACGCTTCGGCGGGGACGTCGACGGTGAGCAGGTCGTAGGCCTCCTCGGCGGTCGCGCCCTCGCCGAAGAGGTCCGTGGCGCCGCGCGGCAGCCATCCCACCGTGGGCTCGCTCATCGTTCCGTCTCCTCGGGGGCCGGCGCGGGCGCCGGCGGCGGGGTGATCAGCCCGCTGCGCAGCTGTCCGGCCGTGGCAGCGCCGGCGGCGGTTCCGTAGCGCTCGCCGAGGGACTCCTGGGCGATCTTCTCCTGGAGCTTGAGGATGCCCTGGAGCAGTGCTTCGGGCCGGGGCGGGCAGCCGGGTACGTAGACGTCGACGGGGATGATCTGGTCGACGCCCTTGGTGACGGAGTAGGAGTCCCAGTAGGGCCCGCCGCAGTTGGAGCAGGCGCCGAAGGAGATCACGTACTTCGGTTCGGGCATCTGTTCGTAGAGCCGCTTGACCGCGGGCGCCATCTTGTCCGTCACCGTGCCGGAGACGATCATGAGGTCGGCCTGGCGCGGTCCGGGGGCGAAGGGGATGACGCCGAGCCGGATGAAGTCGTGGCGGGCCATGGATGCGGCGATGAATTCGATCGCGCAGCAGGCGAGCCCGAAGTTGAACACCCACAGGCTGTAGCGGCGTCCCCAGTTGAGGACGACCTTCATGGGCTCGGGGGCGAGCCGGGCGAGCGGTCCGAGGCTCCTGCGTGTCACGTCCATTCCAGGACGCCCTTCTTCCATGCGTACAACAGGCCCACGGCGAGGAAGCCGAGGAAGACGAACATCTCCACCAGCGTCGCTCCGCCGAAGCCCGGTGCGGCGAACACCGTCGCCCAGGGGAACAGGAAGATCGAGTCCACCGCGAAGATCACGTACAGGAAGGCGTAGACGTAGTAGCGCACCTGCGTGTGCGCCCAGCCCTCGCCGACCGGGTCGACGCCGCACTCGTAGGTCAGCAGTTTCTCCGGCGTCGGCACCACCGGCCGCAGCAGCCGGCCCGCGGTGAACGCGACGACGACGAAGAGCACGCCGATCGCCGCGAGCAGCCCGACCACGGCGTAGCCGTGGAAGTAGTCCGCCGCGAGCTGGACGGCGGCGCCGCTGGTGCGCACGGTCGCCTTCGGCACGTCCGCCCCTCGCTCCCTGTCCTGTTTGTTCGACGATCTGTACGCACGCGAGTCTAGGCCCTGCCCGGGCCGGGGTGGGCCGCCGCGGTCCGTGGGGCGGGCGGGGCGGGGGGTGGGGTTATCCCCACCGGAGGTCCCCCACGGCCCCCATGGCGGTGGGGGGCGGGGCCGGGGCAGGCTTGCGCCATGACCGCCCGCACCACCTCGGACCTCAGCGGCGACGAGGCGCTTCCGCCCGTCCGCCCGGCCTTCTCCGCCACCACATGGAAGGAGGTCGTCCACTTGCTGCTGAACCTCGCGGCGGGCATCGGCGGCTTCCTCTACGTCTCCTTGTGGCTCTATGCCGGCGTGGCGCTGTCGGTGACCGTGGTGGGGCTGCCGCTGCTGGCGGCCGGCCTGACGGGCGCGCGGGTGCTCGGGCGCATCGAGCGCCGGCGGGCGCGCGCCCTGCTGGGCGTGCACGTCGACGAGCCGAGCCGGCTGCAGCGGCTGGGTGCCCAGGGGGTGCTCGCCCGGATGTGGAGGTCGCTGCGGGACCCGGTGGCGTGGCGCAGCACGCTGTACGCGTTCATCAGATTGCCATGGGGTGTTCTCACCTTCGCCGTCACGCTGGTCTCCCTCCTGGTCGCCTGGCCGCTGCTGGGCTGGATCACGCGGGGGCTGTCGAACGTGGACCGGGCGATGGTGCGCGGGCTGCTGTCGCCCTCCGGCGAGCTGGAGCGGCGGATCGCGGAGCTGGAGGAGGACCGCGGCATCGTCGTGGACACCGCGGCCGCCGATCTGCGCCGTATCGAGCGCGATCTGCACGACGGCGCCCAGGCGCGGCTGGTCGCGCTGGCGATGGGGCTGGGCCTGGCGAAGGAGAAGGTGCTGGAGGACCCGGACGCGGCGGCCCGCATGGTGGACGAGGCGCACGGCGAGGTGAAGCTGGCCCTGCAGGAGCTGCGGGATCTGGCCCGCGGCATCCATCCGGCGATCCTCACCGACCGAGGCCTGGGCCCGGCCCTGTCCTCGGTCGCCGCCCGCTGCACCGTTCCCGTGACGGTGACCGTCGAGCTCCGGGACCGGCCGGCACCTGCCATCGAAGGCATCGCCTACTTCACCGTCTCGGAACTCCTGCAGAACATCAGCAAGCACAGCCACGCCACCCGGGCCGAGGTCCGCGTGCACAAGCGCGGCGAGCGCCTCCACCTGCGCGTCACCGACGACGGCCGCGGCGGCGCCTCCCCCGCGAACGGCAGCGGCCTGGCCGGGCTCGCCGAACGCCTGGGCTCCGTCGACGGTGCGCTGACGGTCCACTCCCCCGCCGGCGGACCCACCACCGTCACCGCCGAACTCCCCTGGCGCAGCCGCTGACGCTTCCGGGGGTGGGGAATCCCCCACCCCCGGGACGCCCGCTCTCCTCATGGTCCGGACGGCCCCGCCCCGGGAGGCTGGAGGGGACGACGACAGCCGCGCCCGACCCGGCGCGCCACCCCAGGAGAACGGACGACGACATGGCCCTCCCCCACGGACACACCGCGCCGGCGGCACCCCGGCGGCCGCGGGTGCCGGTCGCGCTGCGCGCCCCGCTGGCGGGCCGCACCTGGCGCGAGTTCCTGTACGTGATGCTCGGCCTGCCGATCGCGGTGTTCACCTTCGCGTACGGGGTGGTGATGACCACCCTCAGCGTGGGCCTGCTGGTGACCTTCCTCGGCGTGCCGCTGCTGGCGGGCACCCTGGCGGGGGCGCGCGGGCTGGGTGCGCTGGAGCGGGCGCGGGCCCGGGCGCTGCTGGGCCTGCGGGTCGGCGAGCCGGAGCCCGTACGCCCGCGGCCGGCCCGCGCCGGGCGCAGGGCCCGCGGTGGCCTGATGACCTGGGTGGGGGCGCTGCTCAAGAGCGGGACGTCCTGGCGGAACCTGCTGTATACGGTGCTGTGCCTGCCGTGGGCGATCTTCTCCTTCGTCGTGGCGGTCGTCGTCACGACGGTGGGCTGGCTGCTGTTCCTGTACCCGGCGTGGCAGTGGGTGCCCAAGAGGTACGTCGGTCATCCCGGCATCCAGCTGTACGGCGACTCGGAGGGCCACGCGTACTACGTCGACACCCCGTTCGAGGTCGGCGTGACCTGCGTCCTCGGTCTGCTGCTGGTGCTGGCGATGCCCTGGGTGCTGCGTGGTCTGACGGCCGTCAACCGGCTGCTGGTGTCGGGGCTGCTGGGCCCGTCGGTGCTGGCCGCGCGCGTGTCGGAGCTGGAGGAGGACCGCGGCGTGGCCGTGGACACCGCCGCCGCCGATCTGCGCCGCATCGAGCGCGACCTGCACGACGGCGCCCAGGCCCGCCTGGCCGCCCTCGCCATGGACCTGGGGATGGCGAAGGACAAGGCGCAGTCCGATCCGCAGGCCGCCGCCCGGCTGGTGGACGAGGCGCACGGCGAGGTGAAGCTGGCCCTGCAGGAACTGCGCGACCTGGCCCGCGGCATCCATCCGGCGATCCTCACCGACCGAGGCCTCGGCCCCGCCCTGTCCTCCGTCGCCGCCCGCTGCGCCGTCCCCGTCACCGTCACCGTCGAGCTCCCCGACCGGCCGGCACCCGCCATCGAAGGCATCGCCTACTTCACCGTCTCCGAACTCCTGCAGAACATCAGCAAGCACAGCCACGCCACCCGGGCCGAGATCCGCGTGCACAAGCGCGGCAACCGCCTCCACCTGCGCGTCACCGACAACGGCCACGGCGGCGCCACCACCGCCCACGGCAGCGGACTCGCCGGGCTCGCCGAACGCCTCGGCTCCGTCGACGGTGCCCTCACCCTCGACTCCCCCGCCGGCGGACCCACCACCGTCACCGCCGAACTCCCCTGGCGCAGCCGCTGACGGCGCTCCGTCACCCGCGATGCTGCGATGCTGGTGGGCAGTCGGCAGGGCTGCCCACGGGGGGTGGCGTCGCCAGGGTGACCGGAGGTCGGATCGTGCAGGACGCGGTGCAGCGGGTGCGGGTGGTCATCGCCGAGGACTCGGTGCTGCTGCGGGAGGGCCTGACCCGGCTGCTGACCGACCGCGGGCACGAGGTCGTGGCCGGCGTGGGCGACGCCGAGGCCCTGCTCAAGACGGTCGGCGAACTGGCGGCCGAGGGCGCGCTGCCGGACGTCGTGGTCGCCGACGTGCGGATGCCCCCCACCCACACCGACGAGGGCGTGCGCGCGGCGGTGCGGCTGCGCGGCGAGCACCCGGAGCTGGGCGTGCTGGTGCTCTCGCAGTACGTCGAGGAGCAGTACGCCACGGAGCTGCTGGCCGGCAGCAGCCGGGGCGTGGGCTACCTGCTGAAGGACCGCGTCGCCGACGTGCGCGAGTTCGTGGACGCGGTGGTGCGGGTGGCCGGCGGGGGCACCGCGCTGGACCCGGAGGTCGTCGCCCAGCTGCTGGGGCGCAGCCGCAAGCAGGACGTCCTGGCGGGGCTCACCCCGCGGGAGCGGGAAGTGCTGGGGTTGATGGCCGAGGGCCGCACCAATTCGGCCATCGCCAAGCAGCTGGTCGTCAGCGACGGCGCGGTGGAGAAGCACATCAGCAACATCTTCCTCAAGCTGGGGCTCGCGCCGAGCGAGGGCGACCACCGCCGGGTGCTGGCGGTGCTGACGTACCTGCGCTCGTAGCGGGGCGGGCCGGGCCCGGGTCTGTCCGAAGAGCGGTCCCGCCGGGCGGAGCCCTGCCCTCCGCTGTTGATTCGTTGATCCATCCAAGGAAGGCTGACCTTGCCACCGTAGGATGGCGGGGGAAGGCCGGACGCGCCACCATGTGGCCCGGCTCCGCCACAAGGGAGGTCCGAAGCAGTGACCAGCGAGGTCAGCAGCCCGGCCGAGCAGGCCGGCGGCGCGCCCGCCGCCAAGGAGATCCGTCGGTTGGACCGGGTCATCATCCGCTTCGCGGGTGACTCCGGTGATGGCATGCAGCTGACGGGAGACCGGTTCACGTCGGAGACGGCATCGTTCGGCAACGACTTGTCGACGCTGCCGAACTTCCCCGCCGAGATCCGTGCTCCTGCCGGAACGCTGCCGGGAGTGTCGTCCTTCCAGCTCCACTTCGCCGACCACGACATCCTCACGCCCGGTGATGCGCCGGACGTCCTGGTGGCGATGAACCCGGCGGCGCTGAAGGCGAACGTGGGCGATCTGCCGCGGGGCGCGCAGATCATCGTCAACACCGACGAGTTCGCCAAGCGCCCGATGGCGAAGGTGGGCTACGACAGCAACCCGCTCGAGGACGGTTCGCTGGACGCCTACCACCTGCACAAGGTGCCGCTGACGACGCTGACGATCGAGGCGCTCAAGGAGTTCGGGCTCTCCCGCAAGGAGGCCGAGCGCAGCAAGAACATGTTCGCGCTGGGCCTGCTGTCGTGGATGTACCACCGGCCGACGGAGACGACCGAGGCCTTCCTGCGGAAGAAGTTCGCGAAGAAGCCGCAGATCGCCGAGGCGAACGTGGCCGCGTTCCGGGCCGGCTGGAACTTCGGCGAGACCACGGAGGACTTCGCCGTCTCCTACGAGGTGGCCCCCGCCACCTCCGCGTTCCCCCCGGGCACCTACCGCAACATCTCCGGCAATCTCGCCCTGGCGTACGGCCTGATCGCCGCCGCGCAGCAGGCGGACCTGCCGCTGTTCCTCGGCTCGTACCCGATCACGCCGGCCTCCGACATCCTGCACGAGCTGTCGAAGCACAAGAACTTCGGTGTGCGCACCTTCCAGGCCGAGGACGAGATCGCCGGCATCGGCGCCGCGCTCGGCGCGGCCTTCGGCGGCTCCCTGGCGGTGACCACCACCTCGGGCCCGGGCGTGGCGCTGAAGTCGGAGACGATCGGTCTCGCGGTGTCGCTGGAGCTGCCGCTGCTGATCGTCGACATCCAGCGCGGCGGCCCGTCGACCGGCCTGCCCACCAAGACCGAGCAGGCCGACCTGCTGCAGGCGATGTACGGGCGCAACGGCGAGGCCCCCGTGCCGGTCGTCGCCCCGAGGACGCCCGCGGACTGCTTCGATGCGACGCTGGACGCGGCCCGCATCGCGCTGGCCTACCGCACCCCCGTCTTCCTGCTCTCCGACGGCTACCTCGCCAACGGCTCCGAGCCGTGGCGGATCCCCGAGCTCGACGAACTGCCGGACCTGCGCGTGCAGTTCGCCACCGGCCCGAACCACACCCTCGCCGACGGCACCGAGGTCTTCTGGCCGTACAAGCGCGACCCGCAGACCCTGGCCCGGCCGTGGGCCGTGCCCGGCACCCCCGGGCTGGAGCACCGCATCGGTGGCATCGAGAAGCAGGACGGCACCGGCAACATCTCCTACGACCCGGCCAATCACGACCTGATGGTCCGCACCCGCCAGGCCAAGATCGACGGCATCACCGTGCCCGACATCGAGGTCGACGACCCCTCGGGCCGGGCCCGCACGCTGGTGCTCGGCTGGGGCTCGACGTACGGACCGATCACCGCCGCGGTCCGCCGCGTGCGCGGCGGCGGGCAGCACCTCGCCCAGGTGCACCTGCGCCACCTCAACCCCTTCCCCGCGAACCTGGGCGAGATCCTGCGCGCTTACGACACCGTGATCGTGCCGGAGATGAACCTCGGCCAGCTCGCCACCCTGCTGCGGGCGAAGTACCTCGTCGACGTCCGCTCCCACACCCAGGTCAGCGGCATGCCGTTCAAGGCCGAGCAGCTCGCCACCGTGTTCAAGGAGGCCATCCGATGACCATCGAGGCACTCTCCCTGGTCCCCAAGGCCGACGCCGCGCAATCCATGAAGGACTTCAAGTCCGACCAGGAAGTGCGCTGGTGCCCCGGCTGCGGCGACTACGCCATCCTCGCCGCCGTCCAGGGCTTCCTGCCCGACCTCGGCCTGGCGAAGGAGAACATCGTCTTCATCTCCGGCATCGGCTGCTCCTCCCGCTTCCCGTACTACATGAACACCTACGGGATGCACTCCATCCACGGGCGCGCCCCGGCCATCGCCACCGGCCTGGCCGCCTCCCGGCGGGATTTGTCGGTGTGGGTCGTCACCGGCGACGGCGACGCGCTGTCGATCGGCGGCAACCACCTCATCCACGCGCTGCGGCGCAACGTCAACCTCAAGATCCTGCTGTTCAACAACCGGATCTACGGGCTGACCAAGGGGCAGTACTCGCCGACCTCCGAGGTCGGCAAGATCACCAAGTCCACGCCGATGGGCTCGCTGGACGCCCCCTTCAACCCCGTCTCCCTCGCGCTGGGCGCCGAGGCCTCCTTCGTGGCCCGCACCATCGACTCCGACCGCAAGCACCTCACCGAGGTCCTGCGGCAGGCGGCCGCCCACCCCGGCACCGCGCTCGTGGAGATCTACCAGAACTGCAACATCTTCAACGACGGTGCGTTCGAGGCCCTGAAGGACAAGGAGCAGGCCCAGGAGGCCGTCATCCGCCTGGAGCACGGCGCCCCCATCCGCTTCGGCGCGGACGGCGGCAAGGGTGTCGTGCGCGACCACGCCACGGGCGATCTGAAGGTCGTGGAGGTGACGCCGGAGAACGAGGCGTCCGTCCTCGTCCACGACGCGCACGCCGCGTCCCCGACGACGGCGTTCGCGCTCTCGCGCCTGGCCGACCCGGACACGCTCCACCGCACGCCGGTGGGCGTCTTCCGCAGCGTCGAACGCCCCGTGTACGAGGCACAGATGGCCCAGCAGCTGGAGGCCGCGGTGGAACAGCGCGGCAAGGGCGACCTGGCGGGCCTGCTGTCCGGCAACGACACATGGACGGTGGTGGGGTAGGTACCCCGAAGACGAACGCCGGCCGGGCTGCTGTGCAGCCCGGCCGGCGTTCGTCTGCCGACGGTGGCGTCAGAACGTGAGCTTCCAGCCCGCCACGTAGCCGTCGTCCTGTGCTGCCACGTCCTGCACGCGCAGCTTCCAGACGCCGTTCGCCGCCTCCGACGACGCGTCGACCGTGTACGTCGCCACGACGTCCGCCGCCGAGTCGTTCGCGCTGGAGGACTTCAGCCGGTACGTGCGCCCGCTCGGTCCGACCAGGTCGATCACCAGGTCACCGCGGTAGCTGTGCTTGATATTGACACCGACCTTGAGGGCCGACGGCGCGTTGCCGGTCAGGCCGGAGACGGTGAGCGGGGAGTCCACTGCCGCCCCCGCGTCGGGGATGTCGACGGTCGTCGTGCTCTCGAAGACCTTGCCGCCGCTCGGCGGCGTCGTGGAACCGCCGCTCAGGGTCCACAGCCCGTAGGCGATGGCGTCGCTGTTGTTGTCGAGGGCGGTGTCGTTGATGTTGGCGATGGTGTCGCACGCCTGGTGGTAGCAGCGGTCGAAGGCCTGGCCTGCGGTGCCGCCCCACTTCTGGGCCTGTTCGGCGGTCTTGGTGTAGTCGGCGCCGCTGAAGAGGCCGCCGACCCGCACGCCGGCGTTCTTGAAGGGGGCGTGGTCGGAGCGGCCGTCGCCCTCGGTCTCGATCTCGGTGGGGATGTTGCGGGTGGCGAAGAAGTCCTTGAAGACGCCTTCGAGCTGCGGGTCGTCGTCGTAGACGAAGTAGCCGGGGTTGGGCGAGCCGATCATGTCGAAGTTCAGGTACGCGTCGATCCTGCCCCGCTCGGCGGCGGGGAGCTGGCGTACGTAGTTCTGCGAGCCGACCAGGCCCAGCTCCTCGGCTCCCCACCAGGCGAAGCGCAGGTGCTTGTCGGGCTTGTAGCCCTGCTTGGCGACGGTCAGGGCGACTTCGAGGATGCCGGCGGTGCCGGAGCCGTTGTCGTTGATGCCGGGGCCGCGGCCGACGGAGTCGAGGTGGGCACCGGCGAAGATCACGTGATTGGGGTCGCCGCCGGGCCAGTCGGCGACGAGGTTGTAGCCGGTGGCGCCGTTGGAGGTGAACTGCTGGACGCTGGTGGTGAAGCCGGCCGCGTCCAGCTTGCCCTTGACGTAGTCGAGGGACGCCTTGTAGCCGCTGCGCCCGTGGGCGCGGTTGCCGCCGTTGGCGTTGGCTATGGACTGCAGCTGGTTCAGGTGCGCCTTGACGTTGGCGACGGATATGTCGGGAGCCGCGGGTGCGGCCGTTCCGGTCCGCCCGGCGGCCGCGGTGGTGGGTGCCGCGGTCGCCGGGACGGAGGAGGTGCCGAGCAGGGCGGCGGTTGCGGCCGCGCCGGCGGCGAGGAGTACGGCACCGCGTGATCTTCGCGGCGCCGTGCGCAGGGTTGGTCCGTGGAGAAGCATGGGGGGCTCCCAACTCTGTTTGACGTGGCCATGATGCTGAGGTGCACCTGACGCAGCGTCAAGAGCGGGTTCAGGACACCGATCACCGGTTTCCGGATACCGGGCGCCCGTTCACCCCCGCTGAGCTGTGGTTTCCGTGTCCTGAGGGGCAATTGTTTTTTCTGTGTTACCAACGGCCGCCTGGCGCCGGGCCGTTTGCACCTGCACCCGAGCGTGACGGGCCGTACGCAGCGCGTCCCCCGTGAGCACCGCCAGCGCCACCCACACCAGCGCGAAGCCCGCCCACCGCTCGGGCGGCATCGCCTCGTGGAAGACCACCAGCCCGAGCGCGAACTGGAAGACCGGCGCGAGGTACTGCAGCATGCCGATCACCGACAGCGGCAGCCGCACCGCCGCCGCGCCGAAGGAGACCAGCGGCACCGCGGTGATCACACCGGTGCCCATCAGCAGCAGCGCGTGCCCGGCCCCCTCGGAGGTGAACGTCGACTGCCCCCGGCCCCCCAGGAACAGCAGCACGCCGAGCGCCGGCAGGAACTGCACGGCCGTCTCCACGGCCATCGACTCCAGCCCGCCCAGACCCACCTTCTTCTTCACCAGGCTGTACGTGCTGAAGGTCGCCGCGATCGTCAGCGCGATCCACGGCGGCTTGCCGTACCCGGCCGTGAGCACCGCCACCGCCACCGCGCCGGCCCCGACGGCCACCCACTGCGCCCTGCGCAGCCGCTCGCGCAGCACGAGGACGCCCAGGGCGATGGTGGCGAGCGGATTGACGAAGTAGCCGAGCGACGTCTCGACGACGTGCCCGGAGTTCACGGCCCAGATGTACACCCACCAGTTGACCGAGATCACGGCCGCGCCGAGCGCCGCCACGGCCAGCCGTTTGGGCTGCCGCAGCAGCGGGCGTATCCACTGCCACCGGCGGGTGACGGCCAGCACGACGGCGACGGTGACCAGGGACCACACCATGCGGTGGGCGAGGATCTCGACCGCCCCGGCGGGTTCGAGGAGCGGCCAGTACAGCGGGAAGAGCCCCCAGATGCCGTACGCGGCGACGCCGCACAGCAGGCCGGTGCGGCTCTCGCTGCGCTGCGGCCGGGGCGGGGCGGGCGGTGTGGACGGCATGGCGACCCCCGTTCTCGGTGACGTCAACCATGCGACGGTAGTCCGCCCGGCCGGTCGTGTGCATGCGCGTATCGCATGACGGTCATGACCCTGCCGTCCCGCCCGCACCTGCTTCTTTCTGCCCGGCGCCGGCGTGCTGCTGCTCGATGGCCCGCGTCACGTCGAACGGCAGGATCGTCACGGCCACGTTGGGCAGCTGCTCCAGGACGCGGGCGAGCTCCTCGGCCGTACCCCGGTGCAGCAGCCGGCCCAGCGGGGTGGAGTACGTGCGCCGGGGCACCAGCAGCGTCAGGGCCGTCGTGCCCTCCGCCGTCGTACGGGCCGCGTGGTCGGCGACCGCGTGCCGCAGCCGGCGGTCGGGGCAGTCGACGAGCTCCAGGGGGACGGTGGTGCCGCTCGAGCGGTCCCAGCGCTCGGTCAAATGGCGCGCCCGTTCAGCGTCGATGACGAAGTGCACGGCCCGCACCTCGTCGGGGTGCAGCTCGTGGGCGTAGCGCAGCGCCTTGAGCGTGGCCAGGTCGAGGTTGTCGACGAGGACGTGCACGACGTGGCGCCGCCAGTGGGGGCGGTCGGTGGCGAAGGCCGGCATGTTCTCCAGCGCTGCGGCCTCCTGCCGGTACTGGCGGTTGATGCGGATCAGCGCCCACACGCCCAGCGGGAAGATCACGACCACCAGCCAGGCGCCCTCGGTGAACTTCGTGATGGCGAAGATGACCACGACCGCCGCCGAGACGACGGCGGCCAGCAGGTTCGCCACCGTCTTCCAGTGCGCGGGGCCCCTGCCCCGCCGCCAGTGGTGGGCCGTCATGCCGGCGGCGGCCATCGTGAAGCCGGTGAAGACGCCGATGGCGTACAGCGCCACCAGCTTGTCGACGTTCGCGCCCGTCACCAGCAGCAGCGCCAGCGAGACGACGGTCAGGCAGATGATGCCGTTGGAGAAGGCCAGCCGGTGGCCGCGGCGGGTCAGCTGGCGGGGCAGGAAGCGGTCCTCGGCGACGAAGCTGGCGAGGAAGGGGAAGCCGGTGAAGGGCGTGTTGGCGCCGGTGTAGAGGATCAGGGCGGTGGCCAGCTGCACGAACACCAGCCCCGCCGTGCCCGCCCAGCCGTCGCCGAAGACCAGGTGGGCCTCCTGGGCCAGGACGGTGGGGTTGCCGTCCTCGTAGGGAATGGCGTGCGTGTAGTGGGCCAGCAGCGAGACGCCGAAGACCATCGCGCCCAGGATGCAGCTCATCGTGGTGAGCGTGCGGCGGGCGTTGACGCCCTCGGGGTGGTGGAAGGCGGAGACGCTGTTGGAGATCGCCTCCAGACCCGTCAGCGACGAACCGCCGTTGGCGAAGGCGCGCAGCACCATGAACGTGGTCGCCCCGTACAGCCAGCCGTTGCCCGTGCCCAGCGGCACGGCCCCGACCGCGTGCACGTCCGCGTGCGGCAGGCCGCTGCCGGCCACGGCCCGCACCAGGCCGACGCACAGCACCAGGGCGATGGCGAGCATGAACAGGTACGCGGGCGCGGCGAAGGTCCGCCCGGCCTCGCGCAGGCCGCGCAGGTTGCCGTACATGAGCAGCACGACGACGCCCGCGGTGATCGGCAGCTTGAGGTGGTCGATGCCGGTGTAGCCGTCGCCGGTCAGGTGCGCGAGCGAGACCAGCGCATCGGTGCCGGCGGCCGTCTGCACGGCGACGGTGACGATGTAGTCGACCAGCAGCGCGACCGCGGCGATCTGCGCGATGCGCGGCCCGAAGTTCTCGCGGGCGACGACGTAGGAGCCGCCGGCGCGGGTGTAGACGGAGACGACGTCGCGGTAGGAGAGGGTGAGCAGCAGCAGGACGAAAAGGATCGCGCCCGTGACGGGCAGGATGAGCGTGAAGGCGGCCGTCCCCGCGACGGGCACGAGGATGCGCAGCATCTCCTCGGGGCCGTACGCGGTCGACGACATGCAGTCGGAGGCGAGGACGCCGAGCGCCAGCGGATTGGACAGCTTCTCCCGGGCCAGCCGCCCGGTGACGAGCGGCGGACCGAGCAGGAACCGCTTGATCCGGTACGCGGGACGGTCGCGGACGGGCATGGCCATAGGAGACGGGTGCCCGGCCCGGCCCCGGATCAGCCCCGCCGGTCGGGGGCTTTTCCCCCTCGCCGCCGACCGCGCGGAGCGCGGTACCGGGGGCCCCGATCCGCCGGGGCCTGTCCACGGCGCCCCGTAGGGGCGCGGGGAACTGCGCGACAAGCCACGACGCGCCCGCAGATCGCCCGGGCCCCGGGGTGGTGTGTCGGCCTGCGGGCCGTCGCCGGTCGATCGCGCCCACGCGGCGGCAGCCGCAGATCGACAACGCCCCGCGCCCCTACGGGGCGCCGTGATGGCGCGTGACGAGGATCCGCCGGACGCGCCCCGGCGCGGTGCGCAGGCGCGGGGCCTACGCCGTCACGTCACGGGAGGTGAACCGCGCCCACGCCGCCGAGCCGAAGACCGCCGCGTACAGCCCCTGCAGCCCCACGTTGCGCAGCACCTCGTCCCAGTACACCGGCTGCCGCAGCAGATCCGCGAAACTCAGCCAGTAGTGCGGGAAGAGATACGACCGCACCGCGCCCACCTGCGGGAACTGGTCGAGGATCTGGACGGTGATCAGCAGGCCCACCGTCGTGGCCATCGCCGCGATGCCGCTGTCGGTCAGCGTGGAGACGAACAGGCCCAGCGCCGCCAGCCCCACCAGCGACAGCGCCACCACGCCCGCGATCGCCAGGGCCCGCAGCAGCCCCTCCCCGAACGACACGGTGGTGCCGCTGATCAGCGTGACCTCCCCCAGCGGGAAGAGCACGGCCCCCACCGCCAGCGCGGACAGCGCGACGACGAGGGTCGCGGCGCAGCAGAACAGGACGGTCGTCGCGAACTTCACCAGCAGCAGCCGGGTGCGCCCGGCCGGGGCGACCAGCAGGTACCGCAGGGTGCCCGGGCCGGCCTCGCCGGCCACCGCGTCGCCGGCGACGACACCGATGGCCATGGGCAGGAAGAACGGCAGGGTCACGGCGAGCGAGGTGAAGACGAGGAAGAGGCCGTTGTTCGTGACCTGGCTGATGAAGGCCGGCCCGCCCCCGCCGTGCCCGGCGCTCCCGCCGTCGGCGGTCTCGATCTTCACGGCGATGCCCACCAGCACCGGCACGGCCGCGAGGACGCCGAGCAGGGCGAGGGTGCGCCACCGCCGGAAGGTCGTTCCCACCTCGTTGCCCAGCAGCGAGAGGTCAGCCCGCGACATCGAAGCCCTCCCCGGTCAGGGCGACGAACGCGTCCTCCAGCGAGGCCCGCTCGGCGCCGAAGGCCCGCACGCGCACGCCGGCGCGGACGAGGGCGGCGACGAGGTCGGCGGGCTCGGCGAGGCCGGCCGGGGGCTCCCCGGTGACGCGGTCGTCGGTGACCGTGAGGTCGTGCACGCCGTGCTCCTTCAGTACGCGCACGGCCTCCGCCGTGTCGGGGGTGGTGACGGCCAGCCGGCCCCGGGCGGAGGCGGCGAGCTCGGCGACCGTGCCCTGGGTGAGCAGGCGGCCGCGGGCCATGACGGCCACATGGGTGCAGACCTGCTCGATCTCGTCGAGGAGGTGGGAGGAGAGGAAGACGGTGGTGCCCTCGGCGGCCAGGGAGCGCACCAGGGAGCGGATCTCGCGCATGCCCTGGGGGTCGAGGCCGTTGGTGGGCTCGTCGAGGACGAGGAGCTCGCGGGGTTGCAGCAGGGCGGCGGCCAGGCCCAGGCGCTGCTTCATGCCGAGGGAGTACGCGCGGGCCTTGCGGCCCGCGGCCGCGCCGAGGCCGACGCGGTCGAGGGCGGCACCGACGCGGGCCGCCCGGGTGCGGGGGTCGGCGGCCGGGTCGGCGGCGTCGAGGCGTACGAGGTTGTCGCGGCCGGAGAGGAAGCCGTACAGGGCGGGGCCCTCGATGAGGGCGCCCACCCTGGGCAGCACCCGGCGCACGGCGCGCGGCATCTCCTCGCCGAGCACGCGGGCGGTGCCGGAGGTGGGCTCGATGAGGCCCATGAGCATCCGGATGGTGGTGGTCTTCCCCGAGCCGTTGGGCCCGAGGAAGCCGAAGACGCTGCCGCGCGGCACGACGAGGTCGAGGCCGTCGACGGCGAGCCGGCCGCCGCGGTAGCGCTTGGCGAGCCCGCGGGTCTCGATCACGGGGTCGCCGGCGCCGGCGGCCGGCCCCTGCACGGTCGTGCCTTCCTCGTCGCTCACTTGGTGGTGTCGGCGGCCTTGACCAGGGCGTCCTTGGTGACGGCGCCGGCGTAGACCTTGCCGTCGTCGGTCATCAGGACGTTGACGATCCGGGTGCTGAACAGGCGTCCGGTGCCGAAGTCGCCGGAGACCTTGGTGCCGAAGCTGTCGAGCAGGGCCTGGGCGTTCTGCTCGCCGCCCTTGCCGGCGTCCTTGCCCGCGTCCTTCTTGGGCGCGGCCTTGCCGGCCTCGGCCTGGGTGGCCGCGTCCTTGCCGGCGTCGATGCGGACGATCGAGCCCCAGCCCTTGCCGAGAACCGTGTTCTTCCCGTCCTTGGCGCCCTCCAGCTCCCCGAGGGCGGGCATGCCGGGCAGCTCGGGCAGGGCCTTGCCGGCCCGGTCGTGGCGGCCGGCGGCGTCCTTGGCGTCGCCCTCGGTCACCTTGGCGCCCTTGGGCGGGGTGAAGCGGAAGGTGTCGGCGGCCGGGGCGCCGAAGTCGACCTTGGTGAAGGCCGCGTCGACGACCGCCTTGCCGCCGCCCTTGGGGGCGAGGGTGAACTTCAGCGGCACGCCGGTCCTCGCGTCCACGGCGATGCGCACGGCCTCGACGGTGGAGTCGCCCTGCTTGGGCTTGACCGCCAGCTGGTAGGTGTCGCGGCCGGCCACCTTGGCCGTGCCGTCGACGGTGACGGCGGTGGTGTCGTCGGCCGCGGCGAGGACCTTCTTGGCGAGCTCCTGCGGGGAGATCGCGGCGGCGTCCGAGGGGGCCTTGTGGTCGCGCTTCTGCGCGTCCTGCGGGGCCTTGGCGTGGTACGCGGTGTTGCTGGCGCTGTCGTACGCCCAGACCTCGCCGGCGTTGTGGACGACGCTGTACTCGGCGGCGGACTCGACGATGGACAGCCGCTGCTTGTCCGGGCCGTCGACGGCGATGCGCAGCGTGTGGCTGCCGGCCGCGAGCTCGGTGAGCCGGGCCTGCGGGGAGGCGTCCGCGCCGGAGGCGCCGCCCTTGCCGGCGCTCTTGCCGCCGAGGTCGCCCAGGGAGCCGCCGCCGGGCAGGGAGGGCAGCCCCAGGTCGGTGCTGATCTTGACCGTGCCCGACATGCGCTGCGTGTCGGAAGCGGCCATCTTGGCTATGAGGTCCTGCGCGCTGATCTTCGGCAGGTCCGGGTCGCCGGTGCTGGCGAGCGCGGAGCCGATGCCGATGGTGGCGGCGGCGACACCGGCCACCGCGACCGGTACCGCGTAACGGACCGCCTTGCGGCGCCGACGGCCGCCGGCGGCGGACGCCTCGGCCCCGTCCGTACCGTCGGTGCCCGGTGCCGGGTGGATCCCTGCCATTGCTCTACCTCCGTCGTGTGACCGACCGCTGGGGAAGACGCTCGGGAAGACCCTTCAATTGCATCAAAGGGACCGCGTCCAGTCGTCAGCCGACGGGATCAGGTCGTCGTACGCCTGCGGTATGACGACCCGTGAGGGAGCACCGGTCGGGGGGTGGAGCCGCGTACGCCTCAGCCGGCCCGGTGCACCACCGCGTCGCACAGGTCCTCCAGCGCCGCCTTGGCCGCGCAGTCGGGCAGCGGCGCCAGCGTTGCGCGGGCCTCCTGGGCGTAGCGGACGGTGTCGCGCCGGGCCTGCTCCAGGGCGGGGTGGACGCGCAGCCGGCGCAGCACCTCGGCGTGCCGGGCGTCGTCGGTGAGGTCGCCCGCGAGCAGCTCGCACAACTCCAGGTCCTCGGGCGCGCCGGTGGCCTCGGCGCGGGCGCGCAGGTGCAGCACCGGGAGGGTGGCGATGCCCTCGCGCAGGTCCGTCCCGGGCGTCTTGCCGGACTCGTGGGAGTCGCTGGCGATGTCCAGGACGTCGTCGGCGAGCTGGAAGGCGATGCCCAGGCGCTCGCCGTAGTGGGTGAGGATCTCCACGACGCGCTCGTCGGCGCCGGACATCATGGCGCCGTAGCGGCCGGAGACGGCGATCAGCGAGCCGGTCTTGCCGGCCAGCACGTCGAGGTAGTGCTCGATGGGGTCGCGGCCGTCGCGCGGGCCCGCGGTCTCCAGGATCTGGCCGGTGACCAGGCGCTCGAAGGCCTCGGCCTGGATGCGCACGGCCTCCGGGCCCAGGTCGGCGAGTATCCGCGAGGCGCGGGAGAAGAGGAAGTCGCCGGTGAGGACGGCCACGGAGTTGTCCCAGCGGGCGTTGGCGCTGGGCACCCCGCGCCGCACGTCGGCCTCGTCCATGACGTCGTCGTGGTAGAGCGTGGCGAGGTGGGTGAGCTCGACGACGACGGCCGAGGGCACCACGCCGGGGGCGTACGGGTCGCCGAACTGGGCGGCGAGCATCACCAGCAGCGGACGGAACCGCTTGCCGCCTGCCTTGACCAGGTGCTGGGCCGCCTCGGTGATGAAGGGCACCCCGCTCTTGGTGGCCTCGAGGAGGCCCTCCTCGACAGCGGCCAACCCGGCCTGGACATCGGCTTCAAGAGCCTGGTCCCGCACGTTCAGCCCAAAAGGCTCGACGACGGTCACGAGGGGTACTCCTGTCTGCCTGCGAACACGGGGATTGTCGATGTGTCGCTGTCTCCACCAAAAGTCAGCGTATCCGGTCGACAGTCGATCACTCCCCGTAGGGGTGTGGGCAGTCGTCCCAGCGGGGCGTGACGACTGCCCCCTTCCCTCGTGTTCCCCTCGCTTACCGCCGGTACTACAGCGCGGCCACCGCCCTCGACAACCGCGGCGAGGCGTACTCCGTACCGCACACGAACCGCATCACCGGACCGTAGCTGGCGGCGGCCGGCAGGCCGGTGAAGAACAGGCCCGGCACCGAGGAGTGGTAGCCCGGGCCGAGTCGGGGCCCGCCCGCGCTCACCGCGAGCCGGGTGCGCAGGCCGGTGCCCAGGAAGTCCAGGGCGGCCACGTCCATCCGGTAGCCGGTGGCGGCGATGACGTGGTCGGCGCGCAGCTCGCTCTCCGCGCCCTCGCCGTCACCACCGAGCGTGAGCACCGGCCGCCCCGCCTCCACGCGGGCGCGCACGACACGCTTGCCCTCGGTGACCTGCACCTTGCCGATGAACCGCTCCCGCAGCCACCAGGCGCCCAGCGGGCCGAGCACCCGGCGCACCAGGTACTGCCGGGTGGGCGCGGGCAGCATGCGGAAGCCGTCGGCGTGGTACGAGAACGCGTACAGCGACCAGGCCCGGCCGAAGGGCGTGTCGGGCTTGAACAGCGGCTGCCCGTCGGGCGCCGCACCGAAGCGCACGGCGCCCCGGCGCCGGGCGAGCACGCGCACGGACGCCGCGCCCGCCTCGGCGAGCAGCACGGCGCTCTCCAGCGCCGACTGGCCGGCGCCGACGACCACCACGTGCTTGCCGGCGAAGGCCGCGAGGTCGCGGTGCTGGGAGCTGTGCGAGATCGGCCCGGCCGCGGACGGGCCGGCCGGCACGGCGGCGGCCAGCTCGGGCGGCAGCTGGGCGAGGTTGGTCAGGCCGGTGGCGACGACCACGGCGCGGGCGGCGAACTGCTCACCGGAGTCCAGCTTGATCTCGAAGCCGCCGGAGCCGCGGCGGTCGACGGAGACCACGCGCTCCTTCTCCAGCTGGGGCACCAGGCGCTGCTGGAACCACATGCCGTAGGCGGCGAACGTCTCGACGGGAATGATCTCCCAGTCGGACTCGAAGCGCCGCTCCCCCACGTCCTGGCAGTAGTCGAAGAGGGTGTGGCCGGGCTGCGGGGCGTCGATGTCGGAGGCGCTGGGGGTCGACTTCAGCAGCATCCCGGCGGGCATGTTCTCGCGCCAGCTCACCATGGGCGCGCCGAAGACGCGGGTGGGCACGGCCCGGGCTTTGAGGTGGGCGGCGGTCGAGAGGCCGTACGGTCCGGCCCCGATGACGGCTACGGGAAGTGTCACGGGTCCCCTCCCAGGGCACACGATGGTTCGCGTCGGACGGACTGGTTCGGGCAGACGGGAAGGTCTGCGCGGGCGGAAGAGCGGGTGAACGGACGGGCGGACGGGCGGACGGGTGGTGGCAGGGGCTGCCGGCCCCCTCGGCCCGTCAGCCCCCGGCGGGGCCGGCGGCGGCGCTCCCGGGGCGTCTTCGGGGGCGCCTCGCAGCGCATATCGCGGCACGTGCGGCCGGTCGTGCCGGCCCGGCGGGCGGGCGCGGGCCCGCGGGGCCCGCGGCGGTGACCGCCGTCATCCCGCCGCCGCGACCGCGGCCCGGCGCCGGGAGCGCCACAGCTGCCACAGGTGTCGCATGCCCGGCCGGACGAACCGCGCCAGCATGGTGAAGAACGGCTTCATGTCGTCGCGCGCCACCCACGCCAGCTCCGTGCCGCTCGCCCGGGCGGGGGCGTGCGGGGTGGTGTAGCCGCTGCGGCGGTAGGCGGCGAGGGCGGGCAGGTCGATGTTCTCCACGACGAACCGGCGGCCGGTCAGCTGCTCGGCCTCCGGCACCGCCCGCCCGGTCAGGTCCAGGTGCTGGGCCCGGACGACGTCGATGCCCGCCTCGTTCTCGAAGAGGCGGAACTGCGCGCCCATCCGGGGGTTGAAGTCCAGCAGCTTGTACTGCCCGTCGCGGCGGTCGAAGCGCCAGTCCAGGTCGATGATCCCGCAGAAGCCGATCTGCTTGATGAATTGTGCGGCCATCGCCGCCAGTTCCGGGTTGTCGACGACGTAGGCGTTGGCCGTCATGCCCGCGTGCGGCGGCCAGGAGCGCACCTTCACGCCGGTGAACATCGCCAGCGGGGTGGAATCGGCGTCGAAGTAGGCGTGGACGATCCAGTCCTCGGCCTCCTCGCGCGGCAAGTACTCCTGGAGGATCACCCCGGGGGCCGGGCCCCAGCCGCGGGCCAGGTCCAGCAGCTCCCGTGGGCCGCCGATGCGGGTCGTGCCGTGTACCGCGGGGTGCCGGCGCCGCTCGAAGGCCTCGCGGTTCTTGGCCACCACGGGGAAGGCCGCTTCCGAGGCGTACTTCTCGACCTCCTCGTACGAGGCCGGGAAGAGCGTCGAAGGGGCCGGCACGCCGTGCTCGGTGCACAGCTCGTACAGGCCCTGCTTGCTGGCCAGCCGGCGCGGCAGGGCGGGCTCGACGGGCGGGAAGAGGAACGGGCCGGCGAGGGCGTCCGCGTGCTCGGCGATGAGCACCGCCGCCTCCTCGTCCGTGGGCACCAGCACGGTCGGCCGGCCGATCCGCCGGCCGATCCGCAGCAGCCCCGCCACCAGCTCCTCGGGCCGCTCCGTGCCCGTCGTCGGCCACACGAAGCAGCGATGCAGGTAGCGCGAGAGCGCGGCGGGGGTCCATCTGTCCTCGGTGATGGCGTACATCGGCACGCCCAACCTGCCCAGGCTGCGGATGGCACCGACGCCGCCATGGTGCAGGGGATAGTCGCCGATCTTCACAATCAGCCCGGGTACGGACCGGTCCGCCGCCACGGGCGCGATCCTGCTCGCCACCAGCACCCCCCTCGGCCACCCAGCCTCAGCGGCCCCCCACTGTGTGTGACCCGACTTAGGACGCTACTTCGGAATCGACGGCTCCCACAAGGAGTTACCGGACATTGCCCTCCCTTTAGCCAGCGGTCGGACACCTGTCGGAACAACCGCCGAGTGATCCCTGCGAACACTTGCCCGTGTGCTGACAGCACGTAATCTGGCGTGACCGTTGGACTGTCCAGGACGAAGGCGAGGCAGCCTCCCATGCCCCAGCACAGCCCCCGCGACCTGCCCGAAGGCGACCCCTTCGGCGCGGCCGCGCTCCCGTACGGCATCTTCACCACCCCCGACGCCCCCGACCGCCCCCGCGTGGGCGTGCGCTACGGCGCGTACGTCCTGGACGCCGCCGCCGCGGCCGCCGCGCACGGCTCGCCCCACGCGCCCCTGCTCGCACAGCCCACGCTGAACGCCCTCATGGCCGCCGGACGGCCCACCTGGCAGGCGGTGCGCGCCGAGATCCGCACCTGGCTCGACGGCGAGCACTTCCACCCGCTGGACGAGGTGACCCTCCACCTGCCCTTCGAGGTCGCCGACTACGTCGACTTCTACGCCAGCGAGCACCACGCCTCCAACGTCGGCCGCATCTTCCGCCCCGGCGCCGACCCCCTGACCCCCAACTGGAAGCACCTGCCCATCGGCTACCACGGGCGCGCCGGCACGATCGTCGTCTCCGGCACCGACGTCGTGCGCCCCCGGGGCCAGCGCAAGGCTCCCACGGACGAGGCGCCCACCTTCGGGCCCTCCCTGCGCCTGGACATCGAGGCCGAGGTCGGCTTCGTCGTCGGCACCCCCGCCCCCGAAAACACCCCCGTCACCCTCGACTCCTTCCGCGACCACGTCTTCGGCGTCTGCCTGGTCAACGACTGGTCCGCCCGCGACATCCAGGCCTGGGAATACGTGCCGCTGGGCCCCTTCCTCGGCAAGTCCTTCGCCACCTCCGTCTCCGCCTGGATCACCCCCCTCGAAGCCCTCGACGCCGCCCGCACGGCGCCGCCGGAGCGCACCCACCCGCTGCTGCCCTACCTCGACGACTCCGCCGCCGAGCCCGGCGGCATCGACCTGCGCCTCGAAGTGACGATCAACGGCGAGGTCGTCTCCCGCCCGCCGTTCTCCGCCATGTACTGGACGGCCGCCCAGCAGCTGGCCCACATGACCGTCAACGGCGCCTCCCTGCGCACGGGCGACTTCTACGCCTCCGGCACGGTCAGCGGCCCCGAACCCGACCAGCTCGGCTGCCTCCTCGAGCTCACCGCCGGCAAGGGCCCCTACCTGGCCGACGGCGACGTCGTCACCATCACGGCCTGGGCCCCCGGCCCGGACGGCACGCGCGTGGGCCTGGGCGAGGTCACGGGCCGCATCGCTCCGGCGCGGGACTGAAGCGGAACCGGGCGCTGCTAACTTGTCGTGTCCAGTTCGACGGACGAACGAGAGAGAGCAGAGAGCTCAGTGCGCAAGGCAGTACAGATCACGGGGGCGGCCGTCGTGGCCGCTGTGCTGATGACCGGTTGCTCCAAGAGCAGCGACGACAAGAAGACGGACCCCGCCGCGAAGCCCTCGGGCGCCGCGTCCTCGGCACCGGCCGCCGACCCGGCGGCGTCGCAGAAGCCCATCGGCTCCGGCAACGTCACCGCCGCGGAGCTCAAGGGCGGCTGGTCGAAGGGCAAGCTGTCCGACCAGAGCCTGATGGTCATGTCCTTCGCCGGCAACCAGGTGATGCTGAGCACCAAGACGGCATGCTCCGGCAAGCTCGTCGACAACGCCCAGCCGGCCACGGTGGAGATCAACCACTGCCAGGACGGCAGCACGGACTACGCCAAGGGCACGATCAAGAAGTTCGACGGCAAGTCGCTGACGATCGCCTGGGCGTCCGGCAAGGAGGACACGCTCACGAAGACGGTGGGCGGCGACGGCAAGCCGGCGATCAACATCCCCATCCCGGCCAAGCCGGGCAGCTGACGGGCGAACGCCGGACGGGCTGCAATGCAGCCCGTCCGGCGTTCGAGGACACCGCCCGCCGCAGGCGTCACCGCACGAACGTGCCCGCCTGGCCCGCCAGGTCGAGGAAGTATTGCGGCGCGACGCCGAGCAGCAACGTCACCACCACCCCGATCGCGATCGCCGACGACGTCAGGACGCTGGGCACCGCCACCGTCGGCCCCTCCGACCGCGGTTCGCTGAAGAACATCAGCACGATGACCCTGATGTAGAAGAACGCCGCGATCGCCGACGACAGCACACCGACGATGACCAGCGGCACCGCCCCGCCCTGGGCCGCCGCCTTGAACACCGCGAACTTCCCCGCGAAGCCGCTCGTCAGCGGGATACCGGCGAAGGCGAGCAGGAAGACCGCGAAGACCGCCGCGACGAGCGGCGAACGGCGCCCGAGGCCGGCCCACTTGGACAGGTGCGTGGCCTCCCCGCCTGCGTCCCGTACGAGCGTGACGACGGCGAACGCGCCGAGCGTGACGAAGGAATAGGCCGCCAGGTAGAAGAGCACCGAGGAGACGCCGTCCGCCGTGGTGGCGATGGCGCCGGCGAGGATGAAGCCGGCGTGGGCGATGGAGGAGTAGGCCAGCAGCCGCTTGACGTCCGTCTGGGTGACGGCCACGATCGCGCCGACGAGCATCGTGACGATGGCGACGCCCCACATCACGGGCCGCCAGTCCCACCGCATGCCCGGCAGGACGACGTACAGCACGCGCAGCAGCGCCCCGAAGGCGGCGACCTTGGTGGCGGCGGCCATGAAGCCGGTGACGGGGGTCGGTGCGCCCTGGTAGACGTCCGGCGTCCACATGTGGAACGGCACGGCGCCGACCTTGAACAGCAGCCCCATCAGCACCATCGCGCCGCCGATGAGCAGCAGCGCGTCGTTGCCGGTGGAGGAGGCGAGCGCCGGATCGACGCTCTGGACGGTCCCACTGACGACGTCGGCGATGCCGGAGTAGGTGACGGTGCCGGCATAGCCGTAGAGCAGGGCGATGCCGAAGAGCAGGAAGGCCGACGAGAAGGCGCCCAGCAGGAAGTACTTGATGGCGGCTTCCTGCGACAGCAGCCGCTGGCGGCGGGCGAGGGCGCACAGCACGTACAGCGGGAGCGAGAAGACCTCGAGGGCGACGAACAGGGTCAGCAGGTCGTTCGCCGCGGGGAAGACGAGCATGCCGCCGACGGCGAAGAGCAGGACGGGGAAGACCTCGGTGGTGGTCAGGCCGGCGGCCACGGCCTCGCGTTCGGCGGCGCCGCCGGGGACGGCGGCGGCCTGGGGCACGAAGGAGTCGACGGGCCGGCCGTGGGCGGCGGGGTCGAGGCGGCGTTCGGCGAAGGTGAGCACGGCGACGAGGGCGACGAGCAGGATCGTGCCCTGCAGGAAGAGGGCGGGGCCGTCGACGGCCAGGGCGCCCATGGCGGCGGTGGCGGCCTTGTCGGTGGCATGGCCGCCGATGGCGAGGGCGATGACGGCGGCGAAGGCCGCGGCCAGGGCCACCACGGCGAGCCCGGCCTGGGCGTGGTGGCGGGCGCGGCGCGGCACGAACGCCTCCAGCAGGACGCCGACGAGGGCGGCGCCGAGCACGATGAGGGTGGGCGAGAGCTGCGCGTACTCGATGTGCGGCGCGGGGATCTTCCGCGGTGGCTCGGCCGCCGCGACTGTCCACAGGCTGTGGACAACCTCCAGGGATGCTGCGTGGCTCACTTCGCGGCCTCCACATCGTTCGCACTGCTGCTATTCACGCTGCCGGTATTCACGCGGATGGCGGGTGCCGGGTCGCTCTTGTGCACCTGCGAGAGCGTGTGGTCGACGGCGGGGTCGAGGATCCTGGTCAAAGGCTTGGGATAGACGCCGAGGAAAAGCAGCAGCGCGATCAGTGGGGTGACCACCACCAGTTCGCGCGCCCGCAGGTCGGGCATCTTCCGTACGGGTTCGGCCACGGGCCCGGTCATCGTGCGCTGGTAGAGCACGAGGACGTACAACGCGGCGAGCACGATGCCCACGCTGGCGACGATCCCGACGGCCGGGTAGCGGCTGAACGTGCCGACCAGGACGAGGAATTCGGAGACGAACGGCGCGAGCCCGGGCAGCGACAGGGTGGCCAGGCCGCCCACGAGGAAGGTGCCGGCGAGCAGGGGGGCGACCTTCTGCACGCCGCCGTAGTCGGCGATGAGGCGCGAGCCGCGGCGGGAGATGAGGAAGCCGGCGACGAGCATCAACGCGGCCGTGGACAGGCCGTGGTTGACCATGTAGAGGGTCGCGCCGCTCTGGCCCTGGCTGGTCATCGCGAAGACGCCGAGGATGATGAAGCCGAAGTGGGAGATCGACGCGTAGGCGATCAGGCGCTTGATGTCGCGCTGCCCGACGGCCAGCAGGGCCCCGTAGAGGATGCTGATCAGCGACAGGACGAGGATGACGGGCGTCGCCCACTTGGATGCCTCGGGGAAGAGCTGGAGGCAGAAGCGCAGCATCGCGAAGGTGCCGACCTTGTCGACGACCGCGGTGATCAGTACGGCGACGGGGGCGGTGGCCTCGCTCATGGCGTTGGGCAGCCAGGTGTGCAGGGGCCACAGCGGTGCCTTGACGGCGAAGGCGAAGAAGAAGCCGAGGAACAGGGCGCGTTCGGTGGTGGTGGCGAGCTCCAGCCGGCCGGCGGCGCGGGCCTGGACGATCTCCGTCAGGGAGAAGGTGCCGGTGCCGAGCTGGTGGGCGGTGACGGCGTAGAGGCCGATGACGGCGGCCAGCATGATCAGGCCGCCGACGAGGTTGTAGAGCAGGAACTTCACGGCCGCGTAGGAGCGTTGGGCGGCGCTCTCGTCCTCGGTGCGCTCGCCGGCGCGGTCGCCGAAGCCGCCGATGAGGAAGTACATCGGCACGAGCATGGCTTCGAAGAAGATGTAGAAGAGGAAGACGTCGGTGGCCTCGAAGGCGATGACCACCATGGCCTCGACCATGAGGATCAGGGCGAAGAAGCCCTGCGTGGGCCGCCAGCGCGTCGACGCCGTCTCCAGAGGGTCGGCGTCGTGCCAGCCGGCGAGGATCACGAACGGCACCAGGACCGCGGTCAGGGCGATGAGCGCCACCGAGATGCCGTCGACGCCCAGGTCGTAGCGGACCCCGAAGTCCTTGATCCAGGCGTGGGACTCGGTGAGCTGGAAGGGGCCCTTCGCCCCGGGGTCGAAGCGCACGAGCGCCACCGCGGCCAGCGCCAGCGTGGCCAGCGAGGCGCCGAGCGCGAGCCATTTGGCGGCCGTGCGCCGTGCGGCCGGCACGGCGGCGGTGGCCACCGCGCCGAGCGCGGGCACCACGGCGGTGGCCGTGAGCAGGGGAAATGACATCTCTAGACCGCCCTCATCAGCAGGGTCGCGGCGATGAGCACCGCCGCACCGCCGAACATCGAGACCGCGTACGACCGCGCGAAGCCGTTCTGCAGCCTGCGCATCCGGCCGGACAGCCCGCCGACGGCGGCGGCGGTGCCGTTGACGACGCCGTCGACCAGGCTGTGGTCGACGTACACCAGGCTGCGGGTGAGGTGCTGCCCGCCGCGGACGAGCACGACGTGGTTGAAGTCGTCCTGGAGCAGGTCACGGCGGGCGATGCGCACCGGCAGGCTGCCGCGCGGTGCGGTGACGGGCACCGGGCCGCGTCCGTACTGGGCCCAGGCCAGCGCGACGCCGATGAACAGCACCACCAGGGTGGCGGCGGTGACCTGCACGGCGGTGACCGGCGAGTGGCCCTCCTCGTGGCCGGTGACGGGCTGGAGCCACTTCAGGAAGGCGTCGTTGATGCTGAACAGCCCGCCCGCGAGCACCGAGCCGACCGCCAGCACGATCATCGGGATCGTCATGACCTTGGGCGACTCGTGCGGGCGGGGCAGCTCGCCGCGGCCGCGGGTCTCGGCGGCCGGCTCGGCGCCGGGCTCCTCGGGCGAGGGGGCCGGGCGCCAGCGCTTCTCGCCGAAGAAGGTCAGGATCATCACGCGCGTCATGTAGTACGCGGTGATGGCCGCGCCCAGCAGGGCGGCGCCGCCCAGGATCCAGCCCTCGGTGCCGCCGCGGGCGAAGGCCGCCTCGATGATCTTGTCCTTGGAGAAGAAGCCCGACAGGCCCGGGAAGCCGATGATGGCCAGGTAGCCGAGGCCGAAGGTGACGAAGGTGACGGGCATGTACGACCGCAGGCCGCCGTAACGGCGCATGTCGACCTCGTCGTTCATGGCGTGCATCACCGAGCCGGCGCCGAGGAAGAGCCCGGCCTTGAAGAAGCCGTGGGTGACCAGGTGCATGATGGCGAACGGGTAGCCGATCGGGCCGAGCCCGGCCGCGAGGATCATGTAGCCGATCTGCGACATGGTCGAGCCGGCGAGGGCCTTCTTGATGTCGTCCTTCGCGCACCCGACGATCGCACCGAAGAGCAGCGTGACCGCGCCGACCGTCACCACGGCCGTCTGTGCGTCGGGGGCGGCGTCGAAGATCGCGCCGGAGCGGGTGATCAGGTAGACGCCGGCGGTCACCATGGTGGCCGCGTGGATGAGGGCGGAGACCGGGGTCGGGCCCTCCATGGCGTCGCCGAGCCAGCTCTGCAGCGGCACCTGGGCCGACTTGCCGCAGGCCGCCAGCAGCAGCACCAGCCCGATGGCGGTGAGTCTGCCCTCGCCGGCCTTGTCGGCGTTCTCCAGCACCGGGCCGAAGGCGAAGGTGCCGAAGGTGGTGAACATCAGCATGACGGCGATGGACAGCCCGACGTCGCCGACGCGGTTGACCAGGAAGGCCTTCTTGGCTGCGGTGGCCGCGCTCGGCTTGTGCTGCCAGAAGCCGATCAGCAGGTAGGAGGCGAGGCCGACGCCCTCCCACCCGACGTACAGCAGCAGGTAGTTGTCCGCGAGGACCAGCAGCAGCATCGCGGCGAGGAAGAGGTTGAGGTAGCCGAAGAAGCGCCGCCGCCGCTCGTCGTGGGCCATGTAGCCGACCGAGTACAGATGGATCAGCGAGCCCACGCCGGTGATCAGCAGGACGAAGGTCATGGACAGCTGGTCGAGCTGGAAGCCGACGTCGGCGCGGAAGCCGCCGACGGGCACCCAGCTGAAGACCGTCGCGCCCAGCTCGCGGTCGTCGCCGGCGCGGCCCAGCATGCCGGCGAAGAGCACCGCGCCGATGACGAACGACAGGGCGGCGACCAGCGTGCCGATCCAGTGTCCGGCGCGATCCAGCCGGCGTCCGCCGCACAGCAGCACGGCGGCGCCCAGCAGGGGCACCAGGACGAGCAGCCCGATGAGATTCTCCACCGTCAGTGTCCCCTTACAGCTTCAGCAGACTGGCGTCGTCGACCGAGGCGGAGTGGCGGGAGCGGAAGATCATCACGATGATCGCGAGGCCCACCACGACTTCGGCGGCGGCCACGACCATCGTGAAGAAGGCGATGATCTGGCCGTCGAGGTTGCCGTGCATCCGGGAGAAGGTGACGAACGCCAGGTTGCAGGCGTTGAGCATCAGCTCGACGCACATGAAGACGACGATCGCGTTCCGCCGGATGAGCACACCGGCGGCACCGATGCTGAACAAGAGGGCCGCCAGATAGAGGTAGTTGACGGGATTCACTGGGCACCCTCCTGTGCGCGCCCCTTGCGCCGCCGCTCCAGCCACTCGGCCGAGCGCTGTTCGACCGCGGCGAGGTCGGCGAGCGCCTCCTGCGAGACGTCCCGGATCTGGCCGCGTGCCCGCAGGGTGGCGTTGACCGACAGGTCGGACGGGCTGCCGTCGGGCAGCAGGGCGGGGACGTCGACGGCGTTGTGCCGGGCGTAGACGCCCGGTGCGGGCAGCGGCGGCAGGTGCTTGCCCTGCCGCACCCGCTGCTCGGCGAGCTCCCGCTGGGTGGCGGCCCGCTGCGTGCGCTCGCGGTGGGTGAGCACCATCGCGCCGACGGCGGCCGTGATCAGCAGGGCGCCGGTGATCTCGAAGGCGAAGACGTACTTGGTGAACAGCAGGGCGGCCAGCCCCTGGACGTTGCCGCCGGCGTTGGCCCGGCCCAGGCCGTCGAAGTCGCGCAGGGAGGCGTTGGCGATGCCGGCCATCAGCAGGATGCCGAAGCCCAGCACGCACAGTCCGGCCAGCAGGCGCTGGCCGCGGATGGTCTCCTTGAGCGAGTCGGCGGCGGTGACGCCCACCAGCATCACGACGAACAGGAACAGCATCATGATCGCGCCGGTGTAGACCACGACCTGCACGACGCCCAGGAAGTAGGCGCCGTTGGCGAGGTAGAAGACGGCCAGGACAATCATCGTGCCGGCCAGCGAGAGGGCGCTGTGCACGGCCTTCTTCATCAGCACCGTGCCCAGCGCGCCGGCCACGGCCACCACGCCCAGCAGCCAGAACTGCACCTCCTCGCCGGTGGAGGTCACCGAGGCGGAAGCGGCGAGGCTCATGCCTCCACCCCCTCGGAGGACGGCTTCTCGCCCTTGGAGACGGCCACTTGGCGCTCCGTGCCCGGCGCCGCCTCGGTCACCAGGCCGCGGTAGTAGTCCTCCTCGGTCATGCCGGGGAAGATCGCGTGCGGCGTGTCGACCATGCCCTCCTCCAGCCCGGCCAGCAGCTGCTCCTTGGTGTAGATCAGCGACTCGCGGCTGGCGTCGGCCAGTTCGTACTCGTTGGTCATCGTCAGGGCCCGGGTCGGGCACGCCTCGATGCACAGGCCGCACAGGATGCAGCGCAGGTAGTTGATCTGGTAGACGCGGCCGTAGCGCTCGCCCGGCGAGTAGCGCTCCTCGTCGGTGTTGTCCGCGCCCTCGACGTAGATGGCGTCGGCCGGGCAGGCCCAGGCGCACAGCTCGCAGCCGATGCACTTCTCCAGGCCGTCGGGGTGGCGGTTGAGCTGGTGGCGGCCGTGGAAGCGCGGCGCGGTGGGCTTCTTGTACTCCGGGTACTGCTCGGTCAGCCGCTTCTTGAACATGGCCTTGAAGGTCACGCCGAAGCCGGCCACCGGATTGAGACGCTCGGGCCGGGGATTCTCCCGGGACGGCTTGTCAGTCACCGCGGGCCTCCTTTTCGTCACGCACAGTGTCCACCCCGCCACTGACAATGAGCTCGCCCTGCCCGCGCGGCCGGCGCCGGGGCACGGGCGGCAGGCTCTGGCCGGGCATCGGCGGCACGGGGAAGCCGCCGGCCATGGGGTCGAACGCCGGTGGCGGGCCCTCGGCCCCTTCGGCGGCCCCCTCGCCGTCCTTGCCCTTGCGCGCACCGTGGAAGAGGTCGACGAGCACCGACAGCAGCAGGATCGCCAGCACGGCCCCGCCGACGTAGAGCACGATGTCCTGGAAGTCGTAGTTCTCGTTGCGCAGCGCCCGTACGGTCGCGACCAGCATCAGCCAGGTCACCGAGACGGGGATGAGCACCTTCCAGCCCAGCTTCATCAGCTGGTCGTAGCGCACGCGCGGCAGCGTGCCGCGCAGCCAGATGAAGAAGAACAGCAGCAGCTGCACCTTGACCACGAACCACAGCAGCGGCCACCAGCCGTGGTTGGCACCCTCCCAGAAGGCGGAGACGGGGTACGGCGCGCGCCAGCCGCCCAGGAAGAGCGTGGTGGCCACCGCCGAGACCGTCACCATGTTCACGTACTCGGCGAGCATGAACATCGCGAACTTGATGGAGGAGTACTCGGTGTTGAAGCCGCCGACCAGGTCGCCCTCGGACTCCGGCATGTCGAACGGGGCCCGGTTGGTCTCCCCCACCATCGTCGCGATGTAGACGAGGAAGGACACCGGCAGCAGCAGCACGTACCAGCGGTCGTGCTGTGCCTCGACGATGGCCGAGGTCGACATCGAGCCGGAGTAGAGGAAGACGGAGGCGAAGGCGGCGCCCATCGCGATCTCGTACGAGATCATCTGCGCACACGAGCGCAGGCCGCCCAGCAGCGGGTACGTCGAGCCGGACGACCAACCGGCCAGCACGATGCCGTAGATGCCCACCGAGGCCACCGCGAGGATGTAGAGCACGGCGATCGGCAGGTCGGTCAGCTGCATCGCGGTGCGGTGGCCGAAGACCGAGACCTCGCCCCCGGACGGGCCGAAGGGGATCACCGCGATCGCCATGAACGCCGGGATCGCGGCCACGATCGGCGCCAGGACGTAGACGACCTTGTCGGCGCGGCGGACGACCACGTCCTCCTTGAGCATCAGCTTGATGCCGTCGGCCAGCGACTGCAGCAGGCCCCAGGGGCCGTGCCGGTTGGGGCCGATGCGCAGCTGCATCCAGGCGACGACCTTGCGCTCCCAGACGATGGAGAACAGCACGGTCAGCATCAGGAACGCGAAGCAGAAGACCGCCTTGAGGACGATCAGCCACCACGGGTCGGTGCCGAACACCGACAGGTCCTCGGCGGCCAGGGTGACCGCGGACGTCTGTGGGGTCACGGCCGTACCTCCCGTCCCTCGTCGTCGCCGGTCTCGGGGACGTACGCCTCGAGGCGCACCACCTCGCCCGGCACCGCACCCGTCGCGGAGGCGACGGACGTGCCAGCGGAGTTCAGCGGCAGCCACACCACCCGGTCCGGCATGGGCGTGACCTCCACCGGCAGCCGCAGCGTGCCGGCCGGGCCGGTGACGGCCAGCTGCGCGCCGTCGCGCACGCCGGCCTCGGCGGCCGTGGCGGCCGACAGGCGGGCCACGGCGGGCTTGCGGGTGGCGGCCAGCGCGTCGTCCCCGTCCTGCAGCCGGCCGCGGTCCAGCAGCAGCCGGTGCCCGGCCAGGACCGCCTCGCCGGGCCCGGGCCGGGCCGGCGGCCGGGCGGGCTCGGCCGGGCCGGCCGCCCGCTCGCCGTCCCACGGGCCCAGCCGCGTCAGCTCCGCGCGCACCTCGTCCAGGCCCGGCAGGCCGAGCGGGACGTCCATGGCGTCGGCCAGCATGTGCAGCACCCGGTGGTCGGGCAGCAGGTGCCGGCCGGTGAGCTGGTCGGGTTTGAGCGCCACCTCGAACGGCCGGGCGCGGCCCTCCCAGTTCAGGAACGTCCCCGCCTTCTCGGCGACCGCGGCCACCGGCAGCACCACGTCCGCCCGGTCCGACACCTCGCTGGGCCGCATCTCCAGGCTGACCAGGAAGCCCACCGCCTCCAGCGCCTCCCGGGCCCCGGCCGGATCCGGCAGGTCCACGACCTCGACGCCGCCCACCAGCAGGGCGCCCAGCTCACCGCGGGCGGCGGCCTGCAGGATCTGCCCGGTGTCGCGGCCGGGGCTGCGCGGCAGCTCCGGCACGCCCCACACGGCCGCCGTCTCCTCGCGTGCCCGCGGGTCGGTGGCCGGCCGGCCGCCGGGCAGCAGCCCGGGCAGCGCGCCCGCCTCCAGCGCGCCCCGTTCACCGGCCCGGCGCGGCAGCCACACCAGGCGGGCGCCCGTCGCCGCGGCCAGCTCCACGGCCGCCGTGGGCCCGCCCGCGACGCCCGCGAGCCGCTCGCCCACGGCGACGACCGCGCCCGGTGCGCGCAGCGCGTCGGCCGCGGCCTGCCCGACCGCGTCCAGGCCGGAGCCGGCGGCCAGAGCCCGCAGCCATTCCGGTTCGGTGCCGGGGGCCGCCGGCAGCAGCGTGCCGCCGGCCTTGGTCAGTCCCGGTGTCGCGTGCGTGGCCAGCGAGAACAGCCGCTGACCGGAGCCGCGCCAGGCCTTGCGCAGCCGCAGGAAGACGCCGGGCGCCTCCTCCTCTGCCTCCAGGCCCACCAGCAGCACGGCGGGGGCCTGTTCCAGCGCCGCGTACGTCACGCCGCCACCGTCGAGGTCCTTGCCGCGGCCGGCGACGTGGGCGGCCAGGAAGTCGGCCTCCTCGGCGCTGTGCACCCGGGCCCGGAAGTCCACGTCGTGCGTCTGCAGCGCCACCCGGGCGAACTTGGCGTACGCGTAGGCGTCCTCGACCGTCGGCCGGCCGCCCGTGAGGACCCCGGCCCGGCCGCGCGCCGCGGCCAGCCCGCGGGCGGCCGCCTCCAGCGCCTCCGGCCAGCTCGCCGGCTCCAGCACACCGCTCTCGCCGCGCACCAGCGGCGTGGTGAAGCGCTCCGGCCGCTGGGCGTAGCGGAACGCGAAGCGCCCCTTGTCGCACACCCACTCCTCGTTGACCTCGGGGTCCTCGGCGGCGAGCCGGCGCATCACCTTGCCGCGCCGGTGGTCGGTGCGCAGGGCGCAGCCGCCCGCGCAGTGCTCGCACACCGACGGCGAGGAGACCAGGTCGAAGGGGCGGGCGCGGAAGCGGTACGCCGCCGACGTCAGCGCGCCCACCGGGCAGATCTGGATGGTGTTGCCGGAGAAGTACGACTGGAAGGGGTCGCCCTCGCCGGTGCCGACCTGCTCCAGGGCGCCCCGCTCCAGCAGCTCGATCATCGGGTCGCCGGCGATCTGCTGGGAGAAGCGGGTGCAGCGCGCGCACAGCACGCAGCGCTCGCGGTCGAGCAGGATCTGCGGCGAGATCGGCAGCGGCTTGGCGTAGGTGCGCTTCCTGCCCTCGAAGCGGGAGTCGGCGCGGCCGGTGCTCATGGCCTGGTTCTGCAGCGGGCACTCGCCGCCCTTGTCGCAGACCGGGCAGTCCAGCGGGTGGTTGATCAGCAGCAGCTCCATCACGCCGCGCTGCGCCTTCTCGGCGGCGGGCGAGGTGAGCTGGGTGTGGACGACCATGCCGTCGGTGCAGGTGATGGTGCACGAGGCCATGGGCTTGCGCTGGCCCTCGACCTCGACCATGCACTGCCGGCAGGCGCCGACCGGGTCCAGCAGCGGGTGGTCGCAGAACCGCGGGATCTCGATGCCCAGCATCTCCGCGGCGCGGATGACCAGCGTGCCCTTGGGCACGGAGAGCTCGATGCCGTCGATGGTGACGGACACCAGGTCCTCTGGTGGAACGGCCGCGGGCCCGGACCCGGAGGGGGCGGGCGTGGTGACTGTCATGCGTTCACCCCCAGGTGAGCGTGCTGGTTGCCGACGCCCTCGTCGGCCCAGACCGTGGACTTGGCCGGGTCGAAGGGGCAGCCGCGCCCCTTGATGTGCTGCTCGTACTCGCCGCGGAAGTACTTGAGCGAGGAGAAGATGGGGCTCGCCGCGCCGTCGCCGAGGGCGCAGAAGGACTTGCCGTTGATGTTGTCGGCGATGTCGGCGAGCTTGTCGAGGTCGCTCATGCGGCCCTTGCCGGCCTCGATGTCGCGCAGCAACTGCACCAGCCAGTAGGTGCCTTCGCGGCAGGGCGTGCACTTGCCGCACGACTCGTGCGCATAGAACTCCGTCCAGCGGGTGACCGCCCGCACCACGCACGTGGTCTCGTCGAAGCACTGCAGCGCCTTGGTGCCCAGCATCGAGCCGGCGGCGCCGACGCCCTCGTAGTCCAGCGGCACGTCGAGGTGCTCGTCGGTGAGGATCGGTGTCGAGGAGCCGCCCGGCGTCCAGAACTTCAGCCGGTGTCCGGGGCGCATGCCCCCGCTCATGCCGAGCAGCTGGCGCAGGGTGATGCCGAGCGGCGCCTCGTACTGCCCCGGGCTCGCGACGTGGCCGCTGAGCGAGTACAGCGTGAAGCCGGGGGACTTCTCGCTGCCCATCGAGCGGAACCACTCCTTGCCCCGGGCCAGGATCGCGGGCACCGAGGCGATGGACTCGACGTTGTTCACCACCGTGGGGCAGGCGTACAGACCGGCGACGGCCGGGAAGGGCGGGCGCAGCCGGGGCTGGCCGCGGCGGCCTTCGAGGGAGTCGAGCAGGGCCGTCTCCTCGCCGCAGATGTAGGCGCCCGCGCCCGCGTGCACGGTGATGTCGAGGTCGAGCCCGCTGCCGAGGGCGTCCTTGCCCAGGTGGCCGGCCGCGTACGCCTCGCGGACGGCCTCGTGCAGCCGCCGCAGCACGGGCACGGCCTCGCCGCGCAGGTAGATGAAGGCGCGGCTGGAGCGGATCGCGTAGCAGGCGATCAGCATGCCCTCGATGAGCGCGTGCGGATTGGCGTAGAGCAGCGGGATGTCCTTGCAGGTGCCCGGCTCGGACTCGTCGGCGTTGACGACGAGGTAGTGCGGCTTGCCGTCGCCCTGCGGGATGAACTGCCACTTCATCCCGGTGGGGAAGCCGGCGCCGCCGCGCCCGCGCAGACCGGAGTCCTTGACGTAGCCGATGACCTCGTCGGGCGTCATCTCCAGGGCCTTGCGCAGCCCCTGGTAGCCGTCGTGCCGCAGGTACGTCTCCAGCGTCCACGAGCGCGGCTCGTCCCAGAAGGCGCTGAGCACGGGCGCGAGCAGCTTCTCGGGGCTGGTCTCGAAGATCTCGGGTGCCACGGTCATCCCTCCCCCTCCTCGGTGACCGGGCCATGGGGGTGGTCCGGGTCCGACGCGGATGTGGGCTGCGGTGCGTCATGGGAGCTGGGGTGCTCCGCAGGGCGCTCGCCCTGCGGCGGCTCGCCGCGCGGCGGCCCGACGCGGGCCGGGGCCGCGGCCTCGCCGCGGGCCAGCCGCAGCCCGGCCAGCGTGGCGTGCCCGGCGCCGCCGCCCGCCTCCACGGCGCCGGGCCGCTGGTCGGGGAAGCCGGCGAGGATGCGGGCGGTCTCCCGGTACGTGCACAGGGGCGCGCCGCGGGTGGGTTCGACGGGCCGGCCGGCGCGCAGGTCGTCGACGAGGCGCGTGGCGCTCTCGGGCGTCTGGTCGTCGAAGAACTCCCAGTTGACCATCACCACGGGTGCGTAGTCGCAGGCGGCGTTGCACTCGATGTGTTCGAGGGTGACCTTGCCGTCCTCGGTCGTGCCGCCGTTCCCGACGCCCAGGTGGCGCTGGAGGGTCTCGAAGATGGCGTCGCCGCCGAGCACCGCGCACAGGGTGTTGGTGCACACGCCGACCTGGTAGTCGCCGCCCTGCTTGCGGCGGTACATGGTGTAGAAGGTCGACACCGCGGTCACCTCGGCCGTGGTCAGCCCCAGCTGCTCGGCGCAGAAGCGGATGCCGGTACGGCTGACGTACCCCTCCTCGGCCTGCACCAGGTGCAGCAGCGGCAGCAGGGCGCTGCGGCTGTCGGGGTAGCGGGCAATGATGTCCCCGGCATCCGCCTCCAGCCGCTCCCTGACCTCCTGGGGGTAGTCGGGCGCGGGGAGCCGGGGCATCCCCAGCTGGACCTCGCTCACCTTTCCTCCTTCGCTTCTCCGCCCGCGCGGCGAAGAGGTGCGGGCATCGCGGTCCTCTGCGGCCCGGCGGCCGCGCGTGCGACGCTCAACGGTCAACGCCTCCCATCACGGGGTCGATGGACGCGACGGCCACGATCACGTCGGCGACCATGCCGCCCTCGCACATCGCCGCCACGGCCTGGAGGTTGGTGAAGGACGGGTCGCGGAAGTGGACCCGGTAGGGGCGGGTGCCGCCGTCGCTGACGACATGCACGCCGAGCTCGCCCTTGGGGGACTCCACGGCCGTGTAGGCCTGCCCCGGGGGCACCCGGAAGCCCTCCGTCACCAGCTTGAAGTGGTGGATCAGGGCCTCCATCGAGGTACCCATGATCTTCTTGATGTGGTCGAGGGAGTTGCCGAGCCCGTCCGGGCCGAGGGCCAGCTGCGCGGGCCAGGCGATCTTCTTGTCGGCGACCATGACCGGGCCCGGGGCGAGCCGGTCCAGGCACTGGTCGACGATGCGCAGCGACTGGCGCATCTCCTCGATACGGATGAGGAAGCGGCCGTAGGCGTCGGCGGTGTCGGCCGTGGCGACGTCGAAGTCGTAGGTCTCGTAGCCGCAGTAGGGCTGGGCCTTGCGCAGGTCGTGGGGCAGGCCGGTGGAGCGCAGGATGGGGCCGGTGACGCCGAGCGCCATGCAGCCGGCCAGGTCGAGGTGGCCGATGTCCTGCATGCGGCCCTTGAAGATGGGGTTGCCGGTGGCGAGCTTGTCGTACTCCGGCAAGTTCTTGCGCATCTTCTTCACGAACTCGCGCACCACGTCCACCGCGCCCGGGGGGAGGTCCTGGGCCAGCCCGCCGGGGCGGACGTAGGCGTGGTTCATCCGCAGGCCGGTGATCAGCTCGAAGATGTCGAGGATCATCTCCCGGTCGCGGAAGCCGTAGATCATGATCGTGGTGGCGCCGAGCTCCATGCCGCCGGTGGCGATGGCCACCAGGTGCGAGGAGATTCGGTTCAGCTCCATGAGCATGACGCGGATGACGGAGGCGCGGTCGGGCACCTGTTCCTCGATGCCCAGCAGCTTCTCCACGCCCAGGCAGTACGCCGCCTCGTTGAAGAACGGCGTCAGGTAATCCATGCGCGTGACGAAGGTGGTGCCCTGAGTCCAGGTGCGGAATTCGAGGTTCTTCTCGATGCCGGTGTGCAGGTAGCCGATGCCGCAGCGGGCCTCGGTCACCGTCTCGCCGTCGATCTCCAGGATGAGCCGGAGCACGCCGTGGGTGGAGGGGTGCTGGGGGCCCATGTTGACGACGATGCGCTCGTCGTCGGCCTGCCGCGCGGCAGCGGCGACCTCCTCCCAGTCGCCGCCGGTGACGGTGTAGACGGCGCCCTCGGTGGTCTCGCGGGGGCTGGTTGGTGTCGACATCAGCTGTACGACCTCCGCTGGTCCGGGGCCGGGATCTGGGCGCCCTTGTACTCGACGGGAATGCCGCCGAGGGGGTAGTCCTTGCGCTGCGGGAAGCCCTGCCAGTCGTCGGGCATCATGATCCGGGTGAGCGCCGGGTGGCCGTCGAAGACCAGGCCGAAGAAGTCGTAGGTCTCGCGCTCGTGCCAGTCGTTGGTCGGGTAGACCTCGACGAGCGAGGGCACGTGCGGATCGGCGTCCGGGGCGCCGACCTCCAGCCGGATCATGCGGTTGTGGGTGATCGAGCGCAGGTGGTAGACCGCGTGCAGCTCGCGCCCCTTGTCCCCGGGCAGGTGCACCCCGCTGACCCCGGTGCACAGCTCGAAGCGCAGGGCCGGGTCGTCGCGCAGGGTGCGGGCCACGACGGGCAGGTGCTCGCGGGCGATGTGGAAGGTGAGCTCCCCGCGGTCGACGACCGTCTTCTCGATCGCGTTCCCGGGAACGAGCCCCTGCTCCTCCAGCGCCCCCTCCAGCTCGTCGGCGACCTCGTCGAACCAGCCTCCGTACGGGCGCGTGGCCGCCCCCGGCAGCCGTACGGTCCGCACCAGCCGGCCGTAGCCGGTGGTGTCGCCGCCGTTGTCGGCCCCGAACATCCCCGTGCGCACGCCGATGACCTCGCCGCCGGCGAGCCGCTGGCCCGGCAGGTTCTGCGCGTCGAGATCCTTGTCGGGGTTGACGCCGTTGGCGCTGACCGGGGGCTCCTGGGGACCGGGCCCCTTGCCGTTCGCCTCGCTCATTGCAGCAGCCCCTTCATGTCGAGCAGCGGCAGCTCCTTGAGCGCCCTCTCCTCCGCCTCGCGCTCCGCCTTCTCCCGGTGCGGGCCGAGCTTCTCGCCCTGGATCTTCTGGTGGAGCTTGAGGATCGCGTCCATGAGCATCTCGGGCCGGGGCGGACAGCCGGGCAGATAGATGTCGACCGGCACGATGTGGTCGACGCCCTGCACGATGGCGTAGTTGTTGAACATGCCGCCGGTGGACGCGCAGACACCCATGGAGATCACCCACTTGGGGTTGGGCATCTGGTCGTAGACCTGGCGCAGCACCGGCGCCATCTTCTGGCTCACCCGTCCCGCCACGATCATCAGATCGGCCTGCCGGGGGGAGCCGCGGAAGACCTCCATCCCGAAGCGGGCCAGGTCGTAGCGCCCCGCACCGGTGGTCATCATCTCGATGGCACAGCAGGCCAGGCCGAAGGTCGCGGGGAAGACGGACGCCTTGCGCACCCATCCCGCGGCCTGTTCGACGGTGGTCAGCAGAAAGCCGCTGGGCAGCTTCTCCTCGAGTCCCATGCGTCCTGCCCCCTAATCCCATTCCAGGCCGCCGCGCCGCCACACGTACGCGTAGGCGACGAAGACGGTCAGCACGAAGAGGAGCATCTCCACGAGCCCGAACATCCCCAGCGAGTCGAAGGTGACCGCCCAGGGGTAGAGGAAGACGACCTCGATGTCGAAGACGATGAAGAGCATCGCCGTCAGGTAGTACTTGATCGGGAAGCGACCGCCACCGGCCGGGTGCGGCGTGGGTTCGATGCCGCACTCGTACGCCTCGAGCTTCGCGCGGTTGTACCGCTTGGGCCCGATGATCGATGCCATGACCACGGAGAAGATCGCGAAGCCCGCGGCGAGGGCTCCCAGTACGAGGATGGGCGCGTAGGCGTTCACCGCTCCTCGCTCCTTCCAGTCTGTCGACGCTGACTGCTGGCTGACCGGACCCGGTGGCGGAGGCCCCTGGCAGAGATCGCCAGCATGTGAGGCAGTTCACAAGCCCGGGTCGCTTGCATCCTATGCCCGTCGCTCTGTGATCTGCGACACGGCGTACGCGCCCATGTTTGTGATCTCCACCACCTGGCGAACGATCATCAAGTCGGATGATCAGCGATCTTCATACGCAAAGCGGTTGAGCGATCACCAGAGGTGACATTCCGCGGCTGCGCCGCTGGTCGGAGCGGGGTTGCATTATCAAGTGCGACCCACTCCGGGCAAATTGGCGAGATCATTCGTCAACTGATATATGGCGGTAACCCGCCGGGGCGACACCGGTCAGCACGCACGGCGGGGGTGGCGCGACGGTGGGCCGGGGGTGACGGACGGGACGGGTGGTCCGGCAAGCGCACCCGTTCACGAGCCGGCCCCACCGGCCGGGCGGAGCCGCCCGGTGAACCGGCCCTCTCGCGCCCGGCGGATCGACCCGGCGAATCGGCCCGTTTTGCGCGCTTGACGCGCTTCGCTGGTTTCGCGTGAGTCGCCAGGGCCGTCAGTCCCGAGCCGAGCCGGGCGATGCGTGAGTTGCGCCACGCGCCGGGAGGTTCGGAGGCCGGATTTCCTGGGTAGCCTCGACGTGCACACTGCAAAAGTGATAAGACGTCCGGCGGATGATCAATCATGGCGCAAATGCCATGCTGAGGCGGCTGTTCGCCCCTTCCCGCCGAGTCCGCGCCGTGACCCTCCCGTGATCCGAAACCCGGAAATCTCGGCGCGTCCACGCCAATTGTGGCGCACGTCACTTATGTTGAACTCGACCAGCGCGGGCTGGTAGTCCGTTGTCCCATGTCCCCCAACGCGCACATAACCAGCCACCGGAAGCCCCGTCGCCCCGCAACCCAGTCCTGGGTCGTGCGCACGGGTGTGGCCGGTGGCGTCCTTGGCACCCTGGCCGTGGCCGGGACCGCGTCCGCCGCCTCGAACACGGCCGAGAAGCCGGCCGAGCAGACGGTCGAGATCCCCGCCCTCAACGCCGCCCTCTCCGGCTCCATCGCGCAGAGCGCCGACGCCACGCAGCAGGCAGCCGTCGAGTACCAGGTCCGTGCGCAGGTGGACGAGGCCGTCGAGGCCGCCAAGGCCGGCGCCAAGAAGGCCAAGGAAGAGGCCGAGCGCAAGGCCGAGGCCGAGCGCAAGGTCGCCGAGGCCGAGGCCCGCAAGGCCCAGGAGCGCGCCTCCCGCGGCGGCGACCGCACCGACATCAGCGGCAAGTCGACCTCCGCCTCCGACGAGTCGACCTCCACCGCCACCGGCAGCACCGCCACCCTCCTGAGCTTCCTGCGCGCCCAGCTCGGCAAGGCGTACGTCATGGGCTCCACCGGCCCCTCCTCGTACGACTGCTCCGGCCTGGTCATGGCCGCCTACAACCAGATCGGCGTCAGCCTGCCGCGCGTCTCCCAGGACCAGTCCACGACCGGCACCCAGGTCTCCCTGAGCAACCTCCAGGCCGGCGACATCCTCTACTGGGGCCCCGCGGGCAGCGCCTACCACGTCGCGGTCTACATCGGCGGCGGCAAGTTCATCGGCGCCCAGAACCCCAGCACCGGCATCGTCGAGCGCGACCTCAGCTACTCCCAGCCGACGGGCGCCGTCCGCGTCCTCTGACGCGGCCGGCCTTACGGCCCCACGGCACGCAAGGGCCGCCGTTCCCCCCGCATGGAACGGCGGCCTTTCGGCATGTCCGGGTGCCCACCCCCGTTCTCCACGGGCACCCGACCCCCCAGTGCCGGTACGGCGAGTCTGCGCGCCGGTGCGGTGGGTGGCAAACCCCTTCGGGTGGGATCGAAACCGCGGGGTGGGGGGTGGTCAGTCCACTGTCCCGCTGCCCACGGCAGCGAGGGTGCGGAAGGCGCGGACGGGAGTGAGCAGACCTCGGGAACGCTCGGGGTACCAGGCACTCACCAGTCCCGCGAACAACCCGGTACCCGCCTGGAACGCGGGGGCCCCGGCCAGCCCGTTGACGAACTCCCCCTGGGCACGCAGCCAGCCGCCCGTTCTTCCGCCGACCTCCAGCCCGCACGAGTACGGTCCCCACTCCTCCCCGGGGCCGATGCCGTACGCGCAGACGACCAGCCGGGTCCCCGGCGCAGGGATCCAGCCCATGTCGAGCCCCGGGGACGGGGTGTGGGTCACCACCGGCGAGATCAAACGGACCACGGCCAGGTTCGGGAAGGGCCACATCTTCCTCGGCTCCTCGTGCTCCGGAGGCTGCCGCTCGACCAGCACGCCGCGGACACGCTTGTCCATCCAACCGACACCGACCTCGTCCGACGCGCCGAAGGAACGCACCACCGCAGCGGTGGTGACCACGGTTCTGGGATCGAGTAGCAGCCCGTTGCCCAAGGGCCGGCCGTCCCCCGTGAGCTGCACGGTCAACGCCTCGGCGAGCGCCTCGCCCCGAGCCCACGAGTCTGCTGCCGGCAGCACGGAGTCGGACGGAACCGGATCCGTGACCTTCAAGCGTCGTTCCGCCTCCGCCAGCTGCCCCTCCAGCCATGCACAGCGCTCCTCCGCCCGCCGGTGCAGCTCCCTGCTCTCCGCCAGCTCCTCCCGCAACTGCCGCACCTCCTCGCGCAGGCGCGCGGCCTCCCCGTCCGCGCGACCAGTCCCGAGCTGCAGCTGCAGGTCCCGGATGCGGTGCTCGCGGTCCCGGAGCGTGTCCTCCAGCCACCGCTCCCGCTGCGCGGCGCGCAGCGACTCCTGATCCGCGGCGGCCAGCCGCTGCTGCAGCAGCTGCACCCGGTGGACGGGACTCTTGCCCGCCTCAAGCGCGGCGTTGTGCAGCCCTCGCAGCATTTCCATCGTTTCCGGCGTCGGCACGGTGCCGCGTTTCTCCGCCACGTCGTGCAGCAGATTGAGCACGAACTCCCACCGCGGCAGCCGCTGCCCGCTCAGGAAGCGCGAGACGGTGGACGAGTCGTAGCTGCGGCGCGCGGCATACCGCCGTGTGGACACACCGAGCCCGGCGAACAGGTCGCGCAGCGCCTGCGCCAGGGCCCGGACCTCCGGGCCGAGGTCACCGTCGAATGCCTGCAACTCACCCATCGCGCCCCCGCTGCCCCTGTGTTGGCAGCACTGCTGCACCTGCCGCAGCACTGCTGCTCCCACCGACCCTCAGTGGTACACCACTCACCACGGGAGCGAAGCCCCATGCGACTCCACGACCTCATCGCTTTCCTCGCCGTCCTGGCCGCCGGCGTCACGCTCGTCTGCGTGGGCGTCCCCCCACAGTCCCTCGCGACGATCGCCATCGCCCTCTCCGGCCTGTACGCGACGTGGCGCGGCGGCGGCCGCACGCGCTGATCACGGCACGCGGAGCTCGAACCACACCCGCTTGCCGACGACGTCCAGCCCGTCCCAGATGAGGCTCACGCCGGAGGCGTGCGACAGCTCCCGTACGAGGGCCAGGCCCCTCCCCCGCTCGTCGTCCGGCCGCGCCGGCTCCCGCCGGTACGGCCGCCTGACCGGGTCCCCATCGCGGACGGCGATGGTGGCCCGGTCGCGGCCGTGCACGGTCACCTCGACGGCGAGGGTCGGTACGCGTGCGTGCTGCACGACGTTGGTGACGGCGTCGGACACGCACACGCACGCGTCGTCGATCAGTGCGGAGTGACCCGTGGCCTGCAGCGTTCCGCTGACGAACTGGCGCGCGAGGCGCGGGGTGGTGGGGCTGGCCGGTGCGGCCAACTCGTAGAAGTTTTCGAGCAGTACGGATCCCATGGGGCGACTCCCAACGGCCGGCCGATGACTCCCGCGCGCCCCAGTCGTCCGTGGCCCGGCCGTCCGCCGTGCGCCCAACGGGCGTGCGGGCGGCTGCACTTCGGGTCTTCCCGACCTGATGCGCGGCGATGGCAGGACCGTAGGGCACATGCATGTGACCACTCAAGCGGAGGCCAAAGCCTGCACTCGAAGAGGTGGACCGCAAAACTGAGCCGCGACACACTTGACAGGCCCGGAAGAGAGGGAAGACATGCCACCCCGGAGCAGCCCAACGGCCAGGCAGGCGCGACTCGGCGCGGAACTACGGAAACTGCGCGAGGCTTCGGGACTACCTGCCCGTGCTGCCGGCGACTTCCTCGGCGGGAACCAGGCGACAATCAGCCACATCGAGGCGGGTCGCTGGGGCGTCAGCGCCGAACGCGTCCGGCGCCTGGCCTCGTTCTACTCGGCAAGCGACTCAGCCTTGGTCGAGGCACTCTGCGGCATGGCCGAGGAACGCAGCAAAGGGTGGTGGCAGGAATACCGCGGCCTCCTGCCGTCCGGACTACTGGACATCGCCGAGCTCGAACACCACGCGACCTACCTGTGCTCTTACCAGACGCTCATGGTCCCTGGGATCTTCCAGATCGAAGGCTACGCCCGGACCATCTTCGGCGGACGCATTCCCCCACTGCCGGAACGGGAGTTGGCCACCCGTCTTGAGCACCGCCTGAGGCGACGGGGCATCTTTGAACGGCCTACGCCGCCCCCTTTCACGGCGGTCATCCACGAAGCCGCATTGCGCATGCTGTACGGCGGCCGAAAGACGGCCCGGGATCAGCTGCGGTACCTTCTCGAAGTCTCGGAATGGCCCACGGTGACCGTGCGGATCATCCCCTTCAGCACGGAAGCATTCGTCGGAACAACCCAGACCTTGCTGTACGCAGGCGGCGTCGTACAGCAGTTGGACACGGTGCAGCTCGACTCGGCCAACGGCACCACTCTCATCGACGCCAGCGCGCAGTTGACCAGCTACCGAGCCATGCTCGACGCACTGCAAGGCGTCGCCCTCACTGTGGCCGAATCCCGAGATGCAATCCGCAGAATTGCGAAGGAATTGTGAGCTGCGCCCGATGAACACATTCTTGAGCTGGCAAAAATCCTCGTTCTCGGAACCGGACGGCAACTGTCTCGAGGTGAGATGCCTGGGCGCAGCCATAGCGTTACGCGAGGGCGACCAGCCTGAGGCGGTCCTCCTCCCCAGCAGAGCAGCACTCGGCGCCCTGCTGGGCGCGGTCAAGCACGGGGCACTGCGGTGATCCCCACTTCGCGGTGGCAGAAGTCCTCGTTCTCAGGGGCCAATGGCGAAGACTGCATCGAAGTCACAGCGCAGGACGAGAGCATCGTCGTACGGGAAAGCGACGCACCCCGCACCGTGCTGACCCTCAGCCCAACCCAGTTGCGCGCACTGCTCCGCGCCCTCAAATAGGCGAACCGCCTCCGGTGCGGAGGGCGCGCTGCACCGCTGCGGGGCTTAGCGCGTGTCCGGCGGGGAGCGGAGGGCCGGGCTGCGCCCTGGGTGGTCCGTTCCGCACCCGCCCTTGCCTCACCTATCGATTCTCGATAGATTTCCATCGCAAGTCGATGGAAGGGTGGCCATGGGAAAGCTGACAGTGGGCGCGCTGCGCGCCGTGCTCGTGGTGATGCTCGCCGGCACCGGGTTCGTGCAGGCCGGGATGGTGTGGGCGCTGGTCGGCGGGAGCGACCCGGAGGACGGGTCGCTCCCGCTGACCCCGCTGCGCTTGCTCACGATCCTCGGCATGGTGGCGGTCCAGGTCGCCGTGGTCTGCGTATGGCGGCTGGTGTCGATGGTGCGACGCGGCACCGTGTTCTCCCACGCCGCCTTCCGGTACGTGGACATCGTCATCGGCTCGATCGTCGCCGCTGCCCTCGTATGGTTCGCGGTCACCGCCGTCAATGCGCCCGGCCAGCGGGACGACCCGGGTGTCACCGTCATCATGGGCGGGGTGGGTGTGGCCATCCTGGGAGTCGCGCTCATCGTGCTCGTACTGCGGATGCTGCTCGCCCAGGCCGTCGCCCGCGACGTCGAAGCGACGCAGATGCAGGCCGAGTTGGACGGGGTGATCTGATGCCGATCGCCGTCGACATCGACGTGATGCTGGCCAGGCGGAAGATGTCCGTGGGCGAACTCGCGGACCGCGTAGGGATCACGCCCGCCAACCTGGCGGTACTCAAGAACGGCCGCGCCAAGGCGGTGCGCTTTGCGACGCTCGCCGCGCTCTGCGAGGTGCTCGAATGCCAGCCGGGCGACCTGCTTCGCTGGGAGGCCGAGGACACCGCGGGCGAATGAAGGCGAGCGCACTGCTCCGTGCCTCTGGTGCGGAGGGTGCGCTGCGCCGCTTCGCGGCTTGGGGGCGGAGGGCCGGGCTGCGCCCTGGGCGGTCCACCCGCTGCGCGGCCGGAAGCGCGCACCCGGCACGGGACCGGTGCCCGGCACCGGTCTGAGCGATGAAGCGAGCTACGCCGCTGCGCGGCTCAAGGGCAAACCCCGCAAGCGAAGGGCACCCCCGGATCGCAGTGAAACCCGCCGCTGCGCGGCTTGGCAGCGTTACCCCGCACCGCGGGGGTACCCCCCACGAGTGCTCCCGCGGCCAAGACGGCACCCGAACCCAGTGCCGGCATCCTGACAGCGCAGCAAAGCGGAGCGGCCGACCCACGAGGAAGGGAAACGCTGCGAGCACGGGGCTCGCCCTCAAGCCGCGCAGCGGCGGACCCCACTGCGCCAAGAAAAACGATTCCGCCCACCAGCACGGCGCCGGGCTCCCCCTTCCAGCCGCGCAGCGGGTGGGCCCCCAGGGCGCAGCCCGGCCCTCCGCCCCCCAAGCCGCGCAGCGGCGCAGCGCACCCTCCACCACCAAACCCACCGGCCCCCACCCGCACCCGCCCGCTCAGCCCCCAGCCGAATCTTCGCCATCCGGCACCGCGGCGCCCCGTAGGGGCGCGAGGAACTGCGCGACCAGCCACGACGCGCCCGCAGGCGGAGTGCCGTGCTGCACCCGGCCCCGGAGGGCGGCACGTCGGCTGCAGGCCGTCGCCGGCCGATCGCGCAGTTCCCCGCGCCCCTGACGGGGCGCACGTGGCACGCCCGCGACGAGAATCCGCCGGACACGCCCTAGCCCTCCGTGGTCACCCACTCCCCCGTCATGGCCAGCACCCTCGACCCGTCCACATCCGCGAGCTTGCCGCTCGCGAAATCGCGGGCCCACGACGACGTCTGCATCCTCAGCGGCGGCTCCGCCGCCGTCAGGGCCTGCACCACCGTGGTTGCCGCCTCGGCGGGGGTCTGGGCCGTTGCGAAGATGTCTTCGAGGCGGGCCAAATACGACGCGAGCGCGGGCCGGTAGGGGCCTGCGGCCTCAGCGAGACGCTCCACATCCAAGCCGATGTTGTTCACGAACTCGCTGCTGACCGGCCCCGGTTCCACCACCGTGACCCGCACCCCGAGCGGCGCCACCACCGGTGCCAGCGCTTCCATGAAGCCCTCGACCGCGAACTTCGCCGCGCAGTACGCCTCGTTGAACGGCTGGCCGATGACCCCGCCCACGCTGCCGACGGTGACGAGGCGGCCGCCCGCCGCGCGCAGGTGCACCAGGGCCGCCCGGGTGGTCTGGACGACGCCGAAGAAGTTGACCTCCATCACGGCCCGTACGTCCTCGACGGAGTCGCGTTCGATCGTGCCGAGATGTCCGGCGCCGGCGTTGTTGACCAGCGCGTCCAGGTGTCCGTGGTCGGCGACGACGCCCTCGATGCACGCCGTCACGGATGCCGCGTCGGTGACGTCGAGCCGCCGTACCTCCACCTGCCCGTCCACGCCCGCCGTGGTGGCGGCCTCCCGGAGGGCGCCACCCCGCGACAGGTCCCGCATGGTGGCGACGACGTGCCAGCCCGCCTGTGCCGCTGCCACTGCGGCAGCCAGGCCGATGCCCGACGACGTGCCGGTGATCAGGACGGTCTTCTCGCCGGTCATGCGCGACTCGCTCTCCCTCGCCCTGCCTGCCCTGCGTCAGTCTCGGCGCCTGCCCGGGCCCCGGGCCCACGGCACGCCGGGGGACGGTCGGACAGCCCCCTATCGGACCCCCGGCCCCCTCCCCCGCCATAAATCGCTGGCCCACCGCCCCCTCCGCAGCGATCATGGCCGTATGTCCGTCCTCCCCGCCGATCCGACCGTGCTGCACCCCATGCCCGGTCAACCCCGCGTCGTGCTGCTGAAGCCGTTGGTGACGTCGCCGTTGATCGAGGTCGGGGAGTACTCCTACTACGACGACCCGGACGACGCGACCGCGTTCGAGACGCGCAACGTGCTGTACCACTACGGGCCGGAGAAGCTGGTCATCGGGAAGTTCTGCGCGCTGGGCACGGGCGTGCGGTTCCTCATGAACGGCGCCAACCACCGCATGGACGGCCCGTCGGCCTTCCCCTTCCCCACCATGGGCGGCTCGTGGGCCGAGCACTTCGACCTGCTCACCGACCTGCCGAACCGCGGGGACACCGTCGTCGGCAACGACGTCTGGTTCGGGCACGGTGCGACGGTCATGCCCGGTGTGCGGATCGGGCACGGCGCGATCATCGCCTCCGGTGCCGTGGTCACCTCCGACGTACCCGACTACGGGATCGTCGGCGGCAATCCGGCCCGCCTCATCCGTACCCGGTACAGCGAGCGGGACGTCGCCCGCCTGCTGGCCGTGGCCTGGTGGGACTGGCCGGCGGAGCACATCACCGAGCACGTCCGCACCATCATGTCCGGCAGCGTCGACGACCTCGAAGCAGCCGCCCCGCAGGGCCCGCAGTCCCCCCGGCGCTGAAACGCCCCCAGCACTGAAGCGAGCGATCCGACTTTGTCCGCACACATCGCCATGGTGGGCGTTCCCCTCCTCAGCCACGTCCTGCCGAGCCTGGAGGTCGTCCGTGAGCTGGTGGCCCGCGGCCACCGGGTGACGTACGCCAACGACCCGGCGGTCGTCCCCGCGGTCGCCGAGCTGATCGCCGGCACCGGCGCCGAGCTCGTGCCCTGCACGTCCACGCTGCCGGTCGCCGACAACGACTGGCCGGAGGACGCCATCTCCGCGATGGGCCTCTTCCTCGACGACGCCGTCCAGGCGCTGCCGCAGTTGCGGGCCGTCTACGACGACGACCCGGCCGACCTCTACCTGTACGACATCGGCGCGTACGTCGGCCGGGCCCTGGCCGAGTCGCAGGGCCGGCCCTGCCTGCAGCTGTCCCCGACGTTCGTGGGGTGGCGCGACTACCAGCGGGACGTCGTGGCGCACGTGCGCAAGCTGCCGGGCGCCGACGCGTACTGGGAGAGGTTCGCGCAGTGGCTCGCCGGCTCGGGGGCCACCACCACCGACGTGGACACCTTCTCGGGCGTCCCGGCGCGCGCCCTGGCGTTGATCCCCCGGGCGATGCAGCCGCACGCCGAGCAGGTGGACACCGATGTGGTGACGTTCGTCGGCCCCTGTTCCGCGGCCCGTGCGGACGAGGGCGGCTGGGCGCGCCCGGCGGGCGCGGCGAAGGTGCTGCTGATCTCGATGGGCTCGGCGAACACGCGCCAGGCGCAGTTCTACCGGCAGTGCCTGGCGGCCTTCGGCGACCTGCCCGGCTGGCACGTCGTGCTGCAGATCGGCAAGTACACCGACCCGGAGGAGCTCGGCGAGATCCCGGCCAACGTCGAGGTGTGCTCCTGGGTGCCCCAGCCGGCGGTCCTGCGCGAGGCCGACGCCTTCGTCACCCATGCCGGGATGGGCGGTTGCGGCGACGGGCTGCTGGCCGGGGTCCCCATGCTCGTGGCTCCGCAGAACATGGAGCAGTCCATGAACGCCGACCGGCTCGTCGACCTGGGCGTGGCCCGCCGCATCGACACCGCGGACACCACCCCGGAGGACCTGCGGAAGGCCCTGCTCGACCTCACCTCCGACGCGCAGGTCGCCCGCCGCTCGGCGCTGCTGCGCAGCGAGGTACGGGCGGAGGGCGGCGCGGCACGGGCCGCCGACCTGATCGAGGGCATGCTGGCCTGAGCCGGGCCGTCATCCGTTGGGGTGGACGCCCGGCCCTGCGCAACATGCCCCGCGCCGCCTGTCGTTGTACCTGCGTCCAGACGATCTGGATGATCCGACGATCCGATCAACGGAGTGGGTTGCGATGACCTTTGAGACCTCTGTCCTCGTCCGTCGTGCCGTGGCCGTCGCGGGTGCCACCGTCGCCGGGCTGGCCGCCGCGGCGGGCGTGGCCGCGGCCAGTACGAACGTCCTCGGCGTCGGCAACCCCGCCGCCGACAACACCTGCGTCAACAAGACCGGCCCCACCACGGCCGCCGTCACGCACAACCCCGGGGTGCGCAGCGCGCACCTCACCCAGGCGCCCGTCGCGCTGCCGCTGAACCGCTGCGGCAACTGAGACCGGCGTTCGAGGCCGGCGTCCGGGACTCTCGTTCGAGGCCGGCGTTTCGACGGCCGGGCCCCCGGAAAGGATCTTGCGGTTGACGATGCTGTACGTCAGTACAGCCGTCCCGTAGAGGGGGAACCCGTGACGGACTCCGACTCCGTCCACGTCGCCTGCGCCGACGTGTGGATGCTGGCGCGGGAGCACCCGGCGCCGCTGCTCAAGGCCACCCGGGCCCTGTCCGGGGCGCTGGCGGAGGCCTTCGGCCCGCGGTTCGCCGTCTGGCACTCCGACGAGCTGCTGTTCGGCGTCCGGGAGGGCCGCCTGGTGCTGCGCACGCTCGGTGGCCTGGACGTACCGCCGCCGCGCGTCGTCCTGGTGCGGCAGGCGCCCGGCGGCATGTCCCACGACCGGGAGCTGACGCTGCTGCGGCACCTGGAGCGCATGGGCGCCGTCCTGGTCAACTCCGCCGATGCGGTGCACCGCTGCCGCAACAAGCTGTGGCAGCTGCAGGACCTCGCCCTGGCCGGGCTGCCGGTGCCCGACTCCCTGTCGTACGCGACGGCGCCGCTCGGCGGGGTGGTGCGCAGCCCTGCCCTGGAGACGCCGTGCGTGGTGAAGTCCGTCAACGGGCACGGCGGGGACCGGGTGTTCCTGGCCCCCGACGGTGAGCTGCTGCGGGCGGTGGCGGGCAGCCTGGCGCAGGAGGTGCCGCTGCTGTTCCAGGGGTACGTGACCGCCTCCCACGGCCGGGACCTGCGGGTGGTGGTCGTGGACGGCGTCCCGGTGGCGGCCGAGGTACGGACCTCCACCGACGGTTCCCTCGCCGCGAACCTCGCCCGCGGCGGCACCGCGGACCTGTGCCTGGGCCGCTACCCGGCCGCGGAGGCACTGGCGGTGGCGGCCGCCGGGGCGCTCGGCCTGACGGTGGCCGGGGTGGACCTGCTCTTCACGGCCGACGGGGGCCATGTGATCTGCGAGGTCAACGCGGTCCCGGGCTGGCGCCCGGGCATGTCGGGGGTGATCCCCGCGATCACTGCGTACATCAGTGGCCTGCTGGCGCAGGCGCCGCCCGTCAGTACGTGACGGGCGCGGCCGGAGCGGCGGGCGGGGCGTACGGGGCGCCCGGCAGGACCCCGAGGAGGTACTGGCCCTCCTCGCGGTGCGTTGCCGCGAAGGTGAGCCTGAGGCCCTTGTCCGCGCCGGCGAGGCTCAGTTCGGCGACCATGGTGAGGCCGAACATGCCCTTCTTCGGTGCGCTCGCCGACACGTACGGGCGCGGCATCTCCATCATGAACTTGCCCGGCTTGCCGGACATGGTCTCGCCGTCGAGGAACAGCAGGCGCCGGTCGGTGAGGACGATGTACGCCTTCCGCGGTCGTACGGCCATCGTCATGAAGCCGGCCGTCGCGATGCCGACCAATGCCGCCGTGGCCACCTGCCGGCGCACGGAGACCTTGCCGACGGCGGCGAAGGTGATGAGCTCGACCCTCTCCCCGGGGAAAAGCAGCGGGAATGCGGTTTCGTAGGCCTGTTGCTGGCGGCGTGCGGTGAGCGGCACTGGGGCTCCGTGTCGGGGAAGTGCGGGTGGTGCAGGCACGAACCGTACGGCACGCACTCCCAAGGTTTCGGCACGAAAGCCCCAAGATCAGCCCTGCTTCGCCGCCGGGCGGTAGATGCACGCCTGGGTGCCGGTGCTGCTGGTGACGACGTCCACCAGTTCGAGCTCGCGCAGCAGGCCGTCGCGCGGGAAGATCGTCTTGCCGCCGCCCAGCAGCACCGGCATGACGACGAGCCGCAGCTCGTCGAACAGGCCCTCGTGCAGAAGGGTGCGGACGAGGCTGGGGCTGCCCATGACGAGCAGGTCACCGCCCTCGGTCGCGCGCAGCTCGCGGATGCGGGGCAGGGCCTCGTCGCCGAGGATGCGGGTGGTGTTGTCCCAGGCCGGGGCGTCGTCGCCGAGCGTGGTGGAGACGACGTACTTGGGGATGGCGTTCATGCGGTCGGCGAAGGGGTCGCCGGCCCGCTCGGGCCAGGCCGCGGCCATCGTCTGCCAGGTGCGGCGCCCGAACAGCAGGGCCTCGGCCTTGCCGAGGGCGTCGGCGAAGGCCCCGCCGACGACGTCGGGGTCGAAGAACCGGTGCGACCAGCCGCCGTGGGCGAAGCCGTCCTCGGTGTCCTCCTCCGGGCCGCCCGGCGCCTGCACGACGCCGTCGAGGCTGATGAACTCACTGATCACGATGCGCATGGGATGTGCTTCTCCTTCGTGACGCTAGTTGCCGCCGTCTTCGGCGAGGGGGCGGGCGAGGGTGTGGGCGACGAGGGCGTTGGCGTGACCGTGGCCGAGCCCGTGCTCCGCCTTGAGCCAGGTGACCAGCTCCATGTGACGGGTCAGGGGCGAGGAACGGATGAGCTCCTGCCACTCGGCCACGGGGCGACCGTACTTCTTCTCGATGGACGGGAAGTAGCTGGCGGGGCCCTTCACCTGGGTGGTCATGCGGCTGTCCTCCGTTGCGCACCAGCGCTTGTGTACGATGTCCACATTCGGAGGATGCGGCGATTCGCACCCCCCGTGATCAACTACAGCCTAGGCGAGAGAAGTGGACGCTGTCCACATAGGGAGGTGCGGGCTGTGGCCGAGGATGCCGGGCCGAAGCGCACGACGTACCGTCACGGCGACCTGCGCAACGCGCTGATCAGGGCAGGCTTCGAACTGGCCCGCGAGGGCGGCCCGGAGGCCGTCGTCCTGCGGGCCACGACGCGGCGGGCGGGGGTCGTGCCCAACGCCGCCTACCGCCACTTCGCCGACCGCGGCGCCCTGCTGCACGCCGTCTCCCAGGCCGCCATGGCCGAGGTCGCCCGCACGATGGAGGCCGAACAGGCCGCCCTCCCCCCGGCCGCCGACGCGACGGCCGCCGCACGCGCCCGCTTCCGGGCGGTCGGCACCGGCTACGTGCGCTTCGCCCGGGAGGAACCGGGCCTGTTCCGCACCGCCTTCCACGTCCCCGGCGACATGACCCACGCGGCCGACGAGACCGCCGCGGGCGACGGCGGCAGGACCCCGTTCGAGCTCCTCGGCGCGGCCCTCGACGACCTCGTCGAGGCCGGCGTCCTGCCGGAGGACCGCCGCCCCGGCGCCGAGTTCCTCGCCTGGTCGGCCGTCCACGGCCTGGCCGCCCTCCTCATCGACGGCCCCCTGCGCGGCCTGCACGCCACCCAGGTCCAGCAGGCGGTCCAGGACGTCATCGACATGATCGAGCGCGGCCTGTAAGGTCGCGCTCTTCGGCGGGCGCGGCCCGCCGGAGTCCTGAAAGGGGGGCCTTCCTTGGCTTCCCCCACCGGCGACGCCGCCCTCGGCGGACGACTCGCCGCAGCCCTGGAGACGGTGCGCACCGTCTTCGCCGGCGCGACCGCCCGGTCCGACGAGACGAACTGCGACTGCCACTGGGGCAGCCCCGAGGAACTCGCACTGCTCAAGACGCCGGACGTCCCTCTCGACGCCGACCTGCTGTTGCGCACCTGGAGCGCCCCGGACTGGCGCGACCACCCGGCCGTGATGCGGCGCATCCTGCCGCAGCTCGCCCACGCCCTGGCCACGGGCCGGGCCGACCCGTGGCAGGTGGGACCCGCCCTGGCCCGGTCCCGCTGGCCGGACTGGCCCGGCGAACAGCCGGAGGCGGTGGGCGGGTTCCTGTGCGCCTGGTGGGCGCACGTCCTGGAGCAGCCGCAACCACCGCACCCGGCACGCGAGGTGTTCGACACCTGCGTGGCGGCATCCGGGACCGTCACTCCCTGGCTCGCCGCGTGGGCGCGGTGCACGACCCCGGCCGCCGACCGTCACCTGCTCGCCGCCGTCGAGGCGTGGGAGTACGACCTCATTGGCGCCGAACTGCCCGCCCCCTGGCACTGGGACCACAGCGAAACCACCGCGGCGCAGGAGCTCATGGCATGGCTCCGCCGGCACGCCCCGGCCCGGCTGGCGGCCCATGGCGCCGATGCGGAACTGGTGCGGCTGGTGGGGTCGCTCGTCACCCCGCTCGTGGCGCGCTGAGGGAACGCGTCAGCGGCTCGCCTCTGCCGGCCCGGTCGACTGCCGGACGGACAGGCTCGCGCCCGTGGCCGGGTTGGCTAGGGGGCGACTGCGCCGCACGGAACCCGCTGTCGTACTCCTGTCCGGATCCGGCCGGGGGTCAGGGGCAGTTGAGGGCGGCGTTGCCGGTGTCGATCACACAGACGTCGGTGCCCTCGCCGGCGTCGACCGTGCCGCGGTTGTCGTGGACGTGGAGGACGTCGTCGCCGTCGTCGCCGTGGACGGTGCCGGTGGGGGCGACGGTGCCGTTGATGTCGATGTAGTCGTTGTCGAAGACGCCTTCGACCAGGCCGCGGATGGTCACCGCGCCGTCGGCGAGGATGACGTCCGCGCCCCGGGCGCCGCGGATGACGCTGTGCTCTCCGGTGTCCGCGGTGTTGAAGAGCAGGATGGTGTCGCGGTCCTGGCCGCCGCGCACGGTGCCCAGCACGGTGCCGCGCAGGTCGAGGGCGTCCTCGCCGGCCTGGCCGTCGACGTCCCCGCTCTCGGTGAGCCGGGTGCCGCGTTCGAGGGTGATGTGGTCGGCACCGGCCCCGCCGAGGACGTGGCCGTCGACGGTGCCGGACAGCGAGACGGTGTCGTCGCCGGCACCGGCGTCGACGGTGTCCTCCCGGGCCAGCGCGGTGCAGACGATGGTGTCGTCGCCGTCCGTTCCGTTGATCTGCGGGCCCGCGACGGGCGTGCCGTTGACGGTGCAGGTGGGTACGGCAGCGGCGGCGGTGGGTTCGGCGGCGTAGGCCACGGGGCCCGGGCGTACCGCCGCGGGCAGGACGAGAACGGCCGCCACGGCGAAGGCGACGGCACAATCGGGCTTCCTCACCAGGTCCCTCCCTCGAAAGAGGCGGTGTGCGCGAGGTCCGCCCGCCGCGCGCGGGTGGTCCGTACGGCGGGCGGGGCGTGCCGCGAGGCGGCGACAGCGGACGTCACGGGCAGTCGAGCGCCCGATTGCCTTGGAGGATCACGCAGGAGTCGAGGCCCGGGCCGCCGTCGACGACGCCCAGGTTGAGGTGGACGAGGATCCTGTCGTTGCCGAAGCCGCCGTTGACGCGGCCGTAGGGGCCGACGATGCCGACGTCGATGAAGTCGTCGCCGCCGAGGCCGTCCACGACGGTGAAGGCGTCGACGCTCTCGCACGTGATGTGGTCGGGGCCGTTGGTGCCGTGGACGACCGCCCCGGTCACGGGGATGCCGTTGACGGAGCAGGTCGTCAGCTTCTTCGCCTTCTCCGCGGGCGCGGCATGCGGCGCGGCGGGCGAGGCGGCATGCGGCGCGGCGTACGCGGGGCCGGCGAGGACGGCGGCGGGCAGGGTCAGGGCCGCGACGAGCGCGGCGGTGCGGGCGGTGCGTCTCCTCACAGGGTTCATGACGAGCGGGTTCCCTTCACGAGAAAGCCCTTCCGGCCCCGCAAACGGAGCCGGACTCTCCTCCAAACTTCCGTGAACACGACACGCCGAAACCGCACGAAAGCTACACGAAGGGGTGAATCACTCCCCGCTTCTGACATACCCTCAGGATCGGGGCGCCACCTTGCTCAGCCCATTGATGATGCGGTCCATCGCGTCGCCGCCCGTCGGATCGGTCAGATTGGCCAGCATCTTCAGCGTGAACTTCATCAGCAGCGGATGCGTCAGACCCCGCTCCGCCGCCAGCTTCATGACCTTCGGGTTGCCGATGAGCTTCACGAACGCCCGGCCGAGCGTGTAGTAGCCGCCGTAGGTGTCCTTGAGGACCTTCGGATAGCGCTGCAGGGCCAGCTCCCGCTGCGCGTACGAACCGCGGGCGTGCGCCTGCACGATCACGTCCGCCGCGAGCTGCCCCGACTCCATGGCGTACGCGATGCCCTCGCCGTTGAACGGGTTCACCAGGCCACCGGCGTCACCGACCAGCAGCAGCCCGCGCGTGTAGTGCGGCTGGCGGTTGAAGGCCATCGGCAGGGCCGCGCCGCGGATCGGGCCCGTCATGTTCTCGGGCGTGTAGCCCCACTCCTGCGGCATCGAGGCGCACCAGGCGCGCAGCACCTCGCGCCAGTCCAGCTCCTTGAAGGAGGCGGAGGTGTTGAGCACGCCGAGACCGACATTGCTCGTACCGTCGCCCATGCCGAAGATCCAGCCGTAGCCGGGCAGCAGCCGGTCCGGGCCCGGACCGCGCCGGTCCCACAGTTCGAGCCAGGACTCCAGGTAGTCGTCCTCGTGCCGCGGCGAGGTGAAGTACGTGCGCACGGCCACGCCCATCGGCCGGTCCTCGCGCCGGTGCAGGCCCATGCCCAGCGACAGCCGGGAGGAGTTGCCGTCGGCGGCGACCACCAGCGGGGCGGCGAAGGTGACCGGCGCCTTCTCCTCCCCCAGCTTCGCCTCCACGCCCACGATCCGGCCGGTGACCTCGTCCACCACGGGCGCGCCGACGTTGCACCGCTCGTAGAGCCGGGCACCCGCCTTGACCGCCTGCCGGGCCAGCTGCTCGTCGAAGTCGTCGCGCTTGCGCACGAGCCCGTAGTCGGGGAAGGACGCCAGCTCCGGCCAGTCGAGCTCCAGGCGCACGCCGCCGCCGATGATGCGCAGGCCCTTGTTGCGCAGCCAGCCCGCCTCCTCCGAGACGTCGATGCCCATCGCCACCAGCTGCTTGGTGGCGCGCGGCGTCAGGCCGTCGCCGCACACCTTCTCGCGCGGGAACGCCGTCTTCTCCAGCAGCAGGACGTCCAGGCCGGCCTTGGCCAGGTAGTACGCGGTCGTGGAACCGGCCGGGCCCGCCCCGACCACGATCACATCGGCACGGTGTTCGGTACGCGTACGCGACTCGGTCACGGCGGGCTCTCCGTTTCGGCAGGGGGACGGGACGGGTACGGGACTGCTGGCTCGTACCCGCCGAGTCTAAGAGCCGCGCCGTGCCGCCCGACCGGCGCCTGCGCGAGCGCGCCGGGTCAGTCGAAGTCCAGGGGGCCCACCCACCAGTACTTCACCGCGTTGTCGAACACCGAGCGCCCCTGGGCGCCGAACCGGTCCCGCCAGGTGTACATGATCGCGTACTCCTTGCCGTCGGCGTCCACGTACGCCTGGTCGAGCGCGTGCATGACCTCGCCGTTCTTCTCCCTCCACGTCCACTCCCACAGCGCACCCTGCCGCCCGCGGAAGGTGTTGCGGGTCAGCTGCACGCGGGTGTAGCCGTCCTGCTGCGAAACGGTCTTCTCCAGCTGCTCGAAGTGCTCGTACGAGTAGACGGCGGGCTTGCGCGTGATACCGACCCGCAGAGTCTCCGGCCCGGTGGGGCCGTGGTAGTCGGTCTGGTCACCGCCCTTGTCCTGACTGCTCCACCCCTCGGGCACGACGAGCGAGTACCCCTCGGGGGAGGTCACGCGCGTGTACCCCTTGGGCAGTTGACCGGCGGGCGGCTGCGCATCCGCCGGGCCGGCGGAGCCGCCGGCGGACGGCTCCGCGGACGCGGACGGCCCCGCGGACGGCCCCGCCGAGGACTTCGCCGACGGGCCGGCCGTGGCGGGCGCCTGGGCGTCGGCGCCCTTGCCGTCGTCACCACCCGTCAGCATCACGCCGGCGGTGGCGGCACCACCGATCAGAAAGGCGGCCAGACCGATGGCCACCCACACGAGCGGACCACGCCCGGCCCCACCCCGCGACACGGCGGACGCCAGCGGCGCCGGGGGCTGGAAGGCGGGCAGCACGGCGGTGTGCGGGTGCGCGGCGGGGTGCGGGTGCGCGTTCGCGAGCGGGTGCGGGTGCGGGTGCGGCTGCACGGGCGTGGACGGGTGCGCCGCGGTGTGCGGCTGCCCGGGCGGCACGACGGCTGGTGCCGGCGACCCGGAGGGCGCCGCGGGGGCTGCGGGGGCCGCGGGGGCGGCCGCGGACGCCAGGGGCGCGGCGACGGCCGGCGGGGCGGCGGCGGGGGTGGCAGGAGCCGGCGATGCGGCGGAAGCCGCAGGGCCAGTCGCCGACGGCGCGGCAGGCGCCGTCGGCACCGCAGGGGCCGACGCGGCGGCAGGAGCGGCCGACGTCGACGGCTTGGCAAGGCCGGCAGGAGCCGCAGGCGCGGTCGGCGCAACGGGCGCTGTGGAGGCCGCGGTGGCCGCCGGGGCGGCCGGTGATGCGGCGGGAGCCGTGGGCGCCGCAGGAGCCGCAGGCGCGGTGGAGGCCGCGGAGGCGGCAGGCGCCGCTCCCGCCGTCGGCGCCGCAGGCGCAGAAGCGGCGGCAGACACCGGCGGGGCGACCGGAGTGGCAGGCGCCCCGGGCACCGCACCCGCACCCGTACCCGCAGGAGCCGTACCCGCCGACGGCGCGGCAGGCGCCGTGGGTGCCGCAGGCGCCGGCACAGCAGCAGGAGCGGCAGGAGCGGCAGACGCCGGCGGCGTCACAGTGCCTGCAGGAGCCGGACCCGCCGACGGCGCGGCAGGCGCCGGCAGCACCGCAGGCGCGGCAGGCGCCGTACCCGCCAGCGGCACCGCACCCGCCGTCGGCGCCGCCGTCGGCAGCGGCGGGAGCGGGGCGGCCTTGCCGCCCCCGCCCGCGCCGCCCGCGCCGCCGCGTCCGGCCAGCCGGCCCCCGCGGGTCGCGATGAGCGCCGCGACGAGTACCGCTCCCGCCGTCCACAGGAGGCCGAACAGCAGTAGTTCTCCCTGGTTCGTGTGGATCGAGGTGATCGTGCTCTTCCCGCCGTACGACGAGCCGAAGGACGAGCCGAAGGACGAGCTGGAGCCCGACCCCCGGCTGATCTCCATCGAGAAGCCCGTGACGAACGACAGCAGCCACAGCGTGCCCAGGAAGAACACCCCGGACAGCACCTGCTCGCCCCGGTCCGCCGAGCGGCGCGCCACCATGGCGGCCAGGATCAGGGCGCAGACCACGCCCAGGGCGACCGTGCCGGTCTGCGCCCAGGCGCCCGCGGTGTCGCCGATCTCGGACAGGCCGAGGGTGCCGCCCTCGTGCCGGCCGCCGTCGCTCACCGAGCCCTCGACGCCGGCGCCCCAGCTCACGCCGAGCGCGGCCAGGCCGCAGTTGACCAGCAGCGGCAGGGACGTGGGTGCGGCCCAGTCGCCCATGTCGTCGCTGTGGGTGGCGATGACGACGAAGGCGACGAGGGCGCACAGCGCGACGGACAGCCCCAGGGCGCGCAGGGCGGTGCCCCACGCCCGTACGACCACCTGTGCACCGGCGCCCAGCCGGGTGGTGAGCGCGGTCCGGCACAGCACCGCGCCGCTCACCGCGCCGGTCAGCGCGAGGGTGAAGAGCGTGGCGAGCAGAGGGGTGGTGGAGATGTCGACCATCTCCGTGCGCGGCTGGCCGGTCAGACCGAGTACGAGCACGACCGCACTGCCCAGCAGGGTGACGCGCAGGGCGGCCTGTGCGCCGCCGCCGGCCGTGCCGGCCGCTTCGGCGCGACGCAGCCGTACGGCGCCGAGGGCCACGGCGCCGATCCACAGCAGGGTGACGGTCAGCGGCCACACGGAGACCGAACCGCTGCCTCTGATGACGAAGGACAGCAGTCCGCCGCCGCCCACTTCGACGTCCAGCGTGCCGCCCAGTCCTTGCAGGAGCAGGGCGACGGTGAGCTGGAAGCGGTCGGACCAGTTGCCGAAGCCGGCTTCGGCGTAGTCGTCCGTGGAGGGTATGGACAGCAGCAGGGCGAGGCCGAGCAGGAGGCCGGCGGGCCACAGGGCCGCCCTGGCGGAGCCGGCCCAGTCGCCGGTCAGCGCGCCGCGCAGGAACTGCGCCCCGCGCGAGGGCGCGACGTTCGGCGCGTACGCCGGTGGGGGCGCGTACGGCGGAGGCGCCGCGGGCGGCGGCGGGGCGGGCACCGCGGCGGCGGTGGCGACCGCGGCGGCGGCCGGGCGCTCCCTGCCGCAGCTCATGCAGAACCGCGCTTCGGCGACGAACGCGGCGCCGCAGGCGGGACAGAACGGGGACGGCATGGGGCCTCCGGAGGGGACGTCAGGGCCGGGGGCCCAAGATCGTACCGATCTTGAGTCCTGCCCATGACAAACGCCGGAGGCCGCCGGGCCTGGGCATCAGTCCGCCGGGCGGATACCCCGGTGCAGGGCCACGATGCCGCCGGTCAGGTTGCGCCAGGCCACCTTCGACCAGCCCGCACCCTGCAGCCGCGCCGCCAGGGCCGGCTGGTCGGGCCAGGTGCGGATCGACTCGGCGAGGTAGACGTACGCGTCCGGGCTGCTGCTCACGGCCCGGGCGACGGGCGGCAGTGCGCGCATCAGGTACTCGGTGTAGACCGTGCGGAACGGCGCCCACGTGGGCCGGCTGAACTCGCAGATGACCACCCGCCCGCCGGGCCGGGTCACGCGCAGCATCTCGCGCAGCGCGGCGTCGGTGTCCTGCACGTTGCGCAGCCCGAAGGAGATGGTCACGGCGTCGAAGACGCCGTCCGCGAAGGGCAGTTTCGTCGCGTCGCCGGCGGTCAGCGGCAGCCACGGCTGGCGCTTCTTGCCCTCGCGCAGCATGCCCAGCGAGAAGTCGCACGGCACGACGTAGGCGCCGTCGGCGGCGAAGGGCAGCGAGGACGTGCCGGTGCCGGCCGCGAGGTCGAGCACCTTCTCCCCCGGCCGCGCGGCGACGGCCTTCGCCACTTCCTTGCGCCACAGCCGGGCCTGGCCGAGCGAGAGCACGTCGTTGGTCAGGTCGTACTTCGCCGCCACGTCGTCGAACATCGCGGCGACTTCGTGCGGCTGCTTGTCCAGGGATGCTCGGGTCACCCGGCCATTCTTCACCACGGCCCGCGCGGGATCTTGGACGGGGACGGCCACCCGGGAAGGACCGGTCGTGCCCGCGGTGCGCACTGCGCTCGCTCCTGCGGACCCCCTCGCCCGCCGGGCCGCCGGCCCGCTGACACACCGCACCACGGACCGACCGCAGCGGCCGTCCCCGCACCGCTCATCCTGCCGGGGGATCCGGTACGCCCCCTTCCCCTTGACGCGGCCCTGACGTGCGGGGACACCCTCCTGACGGATCACTGACGTGGGGCGGTCAGAGCTCGACGAGGCCCGCCAGGTCGATGGCGATGGGGAACGGAGCCTCGGTCTCCAACTTTTCCCGGTGCACAGGGTGCAGCGGCGCAGGGATGTAGGTCTGCTGCTCGACAGGAAGCCAGAATTCGTGCACTTCCGGAAGCCCACCCTCGCCTTGCTCCACTCGCCAGTAGAACTGCACCCCTGCCGCCGCGTACATCGCCGGCTTGCGGACCCGGTCCTCCTGCCGTGATCCCGGTGACACCACCTCGACTACAAGGACGGCCTTCTCCACGGGAATGTGCTTCGCCTCAAGGACATCCACCCCCTGCTTGTCGAAGACGACGACATCAGGCACCGGAGGGTTCTGCTCGTCGATCAACACGCACTGCTCGGACAAGGTGACGTAGGGAGCCTGCGCGCAACTCCGCAGAGCCGCCTCGATGCCTGCCCGCACCATGTTGTGCCATACAGTCGTCCTCCCCCGAACCACGATCACTCCGTCCACGAGTTCCCAGTCGAACGGCAGCTCCAGGTCTTCCACCTGGGCCGCCGTCCATCCCTGCACAGGCGGGAACATCCAGTTCTCAGGAGTGGCCTTCACCGGCTCTTCGGCGGCATTCTCCAGCCGTTCTGCGATCATCACTGCTCCCATGGACGCGAGTGTGGACGCGGGTGCGGATCGCGGTCCCATATACGACGGTAGCGTCACCCGAAGTAATGAACGGGCTTCCACGCCGCCCTCAGCGGCGCCGGTGCACCAGGCGTCCCGCCAGCACCGTGGCCACGCACGTGGCCGCACCGGCGGCCTCCAGGGCCGCGACGTCGGGGACGTCGAAGACGGCGAAGTCGGCGCGCGCGCCGACGGTCAGCGGGGAGGCGACGGCGTCGGCCAACGGGGTGTGCCGCAAGGGGTCGAGGTCCGCCTCGCCCGGCGTGCCGGCGGGCAGGACGCGCAGGCCCGAGCGGGTCACCGCGGTCGCGGTGAGGGGGTCCGGGAAGGGGCCCGCCAGGGCCGTCGTGCCGTGGCGCAGCATCTGTTGCAGGCCCCGGCGGATGCTGCCGGACCAGCGGGTCTCGTCCATCGGCAGGGACGCGAGCCGCTCGCCCGTCAGCGGGCGCTCACCCAGGTCGGCGTACTCGCGCGGGTCCGGGTGGTAGGCGCCGCGCAGCAGGGCGCCCGCCGCGGGCTGGCGCAGGCCGGGCGTGAGGACCCCGCGCCAGCGGCGCACCCGGGCCTGCGGGAACGCCGCGGCGACCTCCTCGTACGGGCCGATCGCCGCGATCGTGTCGCCGTCGACGGCCACCGCGCCGTCCGGCACGGGGTCCGTGCCGGGGTCGGCAATCAGCAGGTCGGCCGCGTGCAGCGTCAGCAAGGGGTCAGCTCGCCTCGACGATCTGCAGTTCGGGGTGGGCCGTGCCGCCCTCGATGGCGGTCGATGACAGGTGGGAGACGACGCGGTCGTCGACGGGGTCGTTCGCCGGGTCGTCGTGCACCACGAGGTGCTCGTACGTGGTGGCGCGCTGCGCCGGCACGCGGCCGGCCTTGCGGATGAGGTCGATGAGCTCCATGCGGTTGGAGCGGTGCTTGGCGCCGGCGGAGGAGACGACGTTCTCCTCCAGCATGACCGAGCCCAGGTCGTCCGCGCCGTAGTGCAGCGCGAGCTGGCCCGCCTCCTTGCCGACCGTCAGCCACGAGCCCTGGATGTGGGCGACGTTGTCGAGGAAGAGCCGCGCGACGGCGATCATGCGCAGGTACTCGAAGATCGTGGCCTGCGTGCGGCCCTTCAGGTGGTTGTTCTCGGGCTGGTAGGTGTACGGGATGAAGGCGCGGAAGCCGCCCGTGCGGTCCTGCACGTCACGGATCATGCGCAGGTGCTCGATGCGCTCGGCGTTGGTCTCGCCGGTGCCCATGAGCATGGTGGAGGTGGACTCCACGCCCAGGTTGTGGGCGAGCTCCATGATCTCCAGCCAGCGCTCGCCGGACTCCTTGAGCGGGGCGATCGCCTTGCGCGGGCGCTCCGGCAGCAGCTCGGCGCCGGCGCCGGCGAAGGAGTCCAGGCCCGCGGCGTGGATGCGGCGGATGGCCTCCTCGGCGCTGACGCCGGAGATCCGCGACATGTGCTCGACCTCGGAGGCGCCGAGGGAGTGGATGACGAGCTGCGGGAACTCCTTCTTGATCGCCGCGAAGTGCTCCTCGTAGTACTCCACGCCGTAGTCGGGGTGGTGCCCGCCCTGGAACATGATCTGCGTGCCGCCCAGCTCCACGGTCTCCGCGCAGCGGCGCAGGATGTCGTCGAGCGGGCGGGTCCACACCTTGTCGCTCTTGGGCGGGGCGTAGAAGGCGCAGAACTTGCACGCCGTGACGCAGGCGTTCGTGTAGTTGATGTTGCGCTCGATGATGTACGTCGCGATGTGCTCGGTGCCGGCGTAGCGCGTACGGCGCACGGCGTCGGCGGCCGCGCCGAGGGCGTGCAGCGGTGCGGAGCGGTAGAGCTCGAGCGCCTCCTCCGGGGTGATCCGGCCGCCGGCTGCGGCGCGGTCGAGGACGGCTGCGAGGTCGGCGTTCTCGGTCACCGGGCGTCCCTTCGAAGGGGGTGTGGAGCAGGTGCCGCCAGCCTAGTCGAGGGCTTTGGGCCGCGGTCACGGGGGCGACAAAGGCGGCATCGGGCCTTTCGCCCTCCCCGGACGCGGGCCTTCCGGCCCTGATGCGAAGTTATGACTCAATTCACGGGTCGCCCCAGGAACCTCGCACCGTCGTTCGGCCATCCCCTAGGGCGGAACGAACCGTCATGTCCTTCGGGGCAGCAGCATCATCATCCGGAGCGACGCGATGACGCACTCACCAGGCGGGGGCTACCGGCCCGACGCGGGGTACCAGCAGGGCGGTGGCTACCCCCAGGGGGGTGGCTACCCACAGGCCGACGGCTACGGCCGCCAGGGCGGCTACGGTCGGCAGCCGGACGGCTACGGTCGGGCGCCCCAGCAGTCGTACGACGGCTACGGCCAGGGCGGTGGCCCGGGCGGCTGGCCGCCGCACGGCCACGGCGACCACGACCCCGACGGGGAGTACCAGTCGCAGGGCCGGCGCCGTGCGTCGCGCGCCAAGATCTGGGTGATCGTGGCGGCGTCCATAGCGATACTCGGGCTGATCACCGGCGGTGTCCTGAAGTACATGGAGATCGGTCCCTTCTCGAAGAAGGGCGACCCGGTCAGCTTCGGTCAGGACAACAAAAACGGCGGTGGTCAGGCGGGCGGCACCGACGCCCAGGCCGCGGACTCCAAGACGCTGATGCCGACGGGCCCGGCGGCACAGTTCAAGAACGCCAACACGCTCAGTGACGGCACCGAGATCGGCGTGGTGACGATCACGGGCAAGAAGTCGGGCTTCACGGGCAAGGTCTGGGTCTGGGCGCCCAAGCAGTACAAGGACCCGAAGTACGCCAAGAGCGGCTTCCCGGTGATGATCGCGCTCCCGGGCGGCCCCGGCTACCCGAACAACTACTGGATGGGCACCGACCTCAACCTCCAGTCGAGCATCAGCAAGTGGTCCCAGGAGGGCAAGTCCCTGCCGTTCATCCTGGCGATGCCGATCCTGAACCCGGACGACAAGCACTACTACGACGGCAGCGACATCCCCAACCAGCCGAAGATGGGCACCTGGCTGTCCGAGGACGTCCCGGACCTGATCAAGCAGAACTTCCGCACGCTGAAGTCGCGTGACGGCTGGTGCTTCATGGGCTCCTCCTCCGGCGGCTTCGCGGGCTTCAAGGCCGTGCTGCAGCACCCGGACAAGTTCAAGGCCGTCATCGCCTCCGGCCCCGACATCGTCCCCGACTCCCCGCTGTGGAACGGGCACGAGAAGGAGAAGCAGGAGAACAACCCGCAGAAGCTCGCCCAGCACCTGATCGACACCAAGGGCCCGGACGTCTACGTCGCCTTCCAGGTCGGCACCGCCGAGCCCCCGATCGTGATGAGCCAGGTCAAGCAGTTCCAGGCGCAGTACGGCAAGGGGCCGGTGCACACGATGCTGCGGGAGATCCCCGGCGGCAAGCACAACGCCAAGACGTACGTGCCGAACATGGGCGAGGGCCTGATCCAGTACATCAGTCAGCACATGGAAGGCCCCACGCCCTCCTCCTGATCGCGCACGCCCCGGCCCGAAGCCCTGATCCCTCCCCGAGGGGTCAGGGCTTCAGCAGTTCCACCCGGACGTCGGCCGGGTAGCCGGTGCTCGGGCCGGTGCGGCGGGCGAACTCCGTCACGCCGGCGAGCTGCTGCGGGCCGAAGCGGAAGTCCAGCGTCGTGAAGTAGCGCTCCAGCAGCTCGGCGTCGAAGGCCTCCCAGCGGGCCGCCTGCTCGGCGACCTTGCCGACCTCCTTCAGCGACAGGTCGCGGGAGGCGAGGAAGGCCCGGTGCACCTGGGAGACCAGGTGCGGCTCGCGGGCCAGGTAGTCGCGGCGGGCCGCCCAGACGGCGAAGACGAACGGCAGGCCCGTCCAGTCCTTCCACATCTGCCCGAGGTCGTGCACCTCCAGCCCGAGCCTGGGGGCGTAGTGCAGGGAGGCCCGCAGCGCGGCGTCGCCGATGAGGACGGCGGCGTCGGCCTCCTGCATCATCGCGCCGAGGTCGGGAGGGCAGGTGAAGTACTCGGGGTGGACGCCGTGGCGCTCGGCGAGCAGCAGCTGCGCCAGGCGCACGGAGGTGCGGGAGGTGGAGCCCAGGGCGACGCGCGCCCCGTCCAGCCGGTCCAGCGGCAACTGCGAGACGATCACGCAGGACATCACCGGGCCGTCGCAGCCCACCGCGATGTCCGGCAGGGCGACGAGCTCGTCGGCATGTCTGAGGAACTCGACGAGGGTGACCGGCGCGATGTCCAGGTCCCCGGCGATCAGCCGCTCGCTGAGCTTCTCCGGGGTGTCCTTGGTCAGGTCGAGGTCGAGCAGCGTGCCCGTCCGGGCGAGGCCCCAGTACAGGGGCAGGCAGTTGAGGAACTGGATGTGGCCCACGCGGGGGCGGGCCGGTGAGGCTGAATTGTCCACATCCGGAGGCTAGCCCCGGCGATCGCGGGCCGTCGGACCGGGGTGCCGTGCGGCAGTGCCCGACCTGCGATCTTTTCCGGGTGCCGGGCCCGGAAAACCCGCCACACGCGTGATCTTCGACTCCTTCCCCGGAAGAACCTCGCGTGCTAGGCTCGCCGCAAGTTGCAGTTTGGTTTCCCTTGCAGTACAGAGCCTGCGGAGCATGTGACCCGCAGGCTTTTGTAGTTTTCAGACTCCTTTGCAGGTTCTGGAGCAGGGCAACCCTTTGGCCCAAGGAGGGCTTATGGCTACCGGAACCGTGAAGTGGTTCAACGCTGAAAAGGGCTTTGGCTTCATCGCCCAGGACGGCGGGGGCCCCGACGTCTTTGTCCACTACTCCGCGATCAACGCCTCCGGCTTCCGCTCCCTCGAGGAGAACCAGCCGGTGACCTTCGACGTCACGCAGGGCCCGAAGGGCCCGCAGGCGGAGAACGTCACCCCGGCGTGATTTCAGGATCCTCCGGGATCCGCTCCAAGGAGCCCTGCCCCGCTTCGGCGGGGGCGGGGCTCCTGCCTTTTCCCAGGCCTTTCCCTGCCCTTCCCCACCGGTTTCATTCGTACATTTCGGCGATTTCCGCGGCGTACCGCCGTTCGATCACCGCGCGGCGCATTTTCAGCGTCGGTGTGAGCTCTCCGGTGGCGACCGAGAAGTCCTCGGGGAGGATCGCGAAGGCGCGAATACGGGCCGGCCGGGAGATCCGCTCGTTGGCCGCGTCCACCGCCTCCCGGCACAGCCGCCGCACCTCCGGGTGACCGGCGGGCCCCGCGGCGCCGAACACCACGCCCTCCCGGGCGGCCCAGGCCGCGATCTCCTCCGCGTCCAGGGTCAGCAGCGCCACCGGGTACGGACGGCGGTCGCCGATCATGACCGCACGGGAGACCCACCGCGACTGCTGCAGCGCGGCCTCCACGGGCGCGGGCGCGAGGTTCTTGCCGCTGGAGGTGATGATCAGGTCCTTCTTGCGGCCCGTGATCCTCAGGTACCCGTCCTGGTCGAGGCTGCCGACGTCGCCGGTGTGCAGCCACCCCTGCGCGTCGACGGCCGCGGCGGTCGCGGCCGCGTCGCCGTGGTAGCCGGCGAACACCCCCGGCCCGCGGACCAGCACCTCGCCGTCGTCCGCGATGCGCAGCTCGCAGCCGGCGACCGGCCGCCCCACCGTGCCGTACCGCACGGCCGCCCGGTGATTGAGGGTGACCACCCCGGCGGCCTCGGTCATCCCGTACCCCTCGAAGATCCCTATCCCGCAGGCGCGCAGCAGGTCCACGGTCTGGGGTGCGATGGGGGCGGCCCCCGTCAGCGCCCAGCGCAGCCGGCCGCCGAAGAGCTGCCGCACGGGCGCGAAGACGCGCTCCTCCGCCTCCTGCCAGGCCACCGTGAGCTCGTCGTGGGGCTTGACCCCGCGCTCCTCGGCCTCGGCCATCTCCAGCCCGGTGCGCACCGCGGCCTCCAGCCGCGCCCTGCCGTCCGGGCCGGCGGCCTCGGCCCGGGCGAGGACGCCCGCGTGCACCTTCTCGAACAGGCGGGGCACGGACGGCAGGTGCGTGGGCCGCACCTCGGCCAGCTCGGCGACGACGTCCTCCACCCGCCCGCCGAAGTAGCACAGCGTGCCGCCCTGGCGCAGGGCCGACAGCTGCACCAGCTGTCCCATGATGTGCGCCAGCGGCAGGTACAGGTACGTCACGTCGCCCGGGGCGCTCTCGGTCAGGCCGCTGGTGGCGTCGTTGTTGGAGACCATGTTGCCGTGGGTGAGCCGGCAGCCCTTGGGCAGGCCCGTGGTGCCCGAGGTGTAGACGATCATGCACAGGTCCTCGGGCCGGCGCGCGGTCGCACGGGCCCGCAGCGCGGCCAGCGGCGCCCGGTCCGGCAGCTCCGCGAGCCGCACGTCGCCGGGGCCGCCGTCGAGGAGGACCACGTGCCGCAGCGCCGGCAGCCGCTCCCGCACCACGGCGATCCGCTCCGCCTGCGCGGCGTCCTCGCAGATCACGACGGAGGCGCCCGAGTCGCCGAGCACCCAGGCCAGCTCCTCCAGCCCGGCCGTCGGGTAGACGGGCACCACGACCGCGCCGGCGGCCAGCACCGCGAAGAAGCCCTGCGTCCACTCCGGGCGCGTCTCCGACAGGATCGCCACCCGGTCGCCGGGCGCCACCCCCAGGCCGATCAGCCCGCGCCCGATCTCCCGTACGCTCTCGCGCAGCTGATGGTGCCCCGTCTCGGTCCACTCCCCGCCGTGCCGGCGGTGGCGCAGCGCGGGGAGCGCGCCGAAGAGCTCCCCGGTCCACTCGGTGAACTCCGCGAGCGTATCGGGCCGTTGCAGACGCATCATGCCTCCTGGGACGGGCTGCTTGCCGCATACGGACGTAAAAGGGGGACTACGGCGACGCTAGGCACCGCGCCCGGCCCGCAGGGATGACCGGAAGCGTCAGCACCACTGACCTTGGCGCTCACCCGCCGCTACCGTTCGGGCATGGGGAGCATCGGCAGCCGCTCGGTCACCGTGCACCACGTCCGCGCCGCCCTCGGCGGCGCCCGCCGGCTCGGCATCGACACCGCGCCCTTGCTGCAGCGCGCCGGCATCCCGCCGCTGCTGCTGGGCGACGACGCCGCGCGCGTCGCACCCGAGCGCTTCGCCCACCTGGTGCGCGAGCTGCACGCGGCCACGGGCGACGAGTTCCTGGGCCTGGGGTCCGCCCCCAGCCGGCCGGGCACGTTCGCCATGATGTGCCACCTGTGCGTGGGCTGTGCGGACCTGGGCGCGGCCGTGCGCCGCGCGGCCCGCTTCTACGGGCTCTTCCCCGGTGGCCCCGACCTCGTCCTCGAACGGCACGGCGGGGAGGCGGTGTTCGCCGTCCGGGGCGACCTGGGCGCTCGCCCGGAGGGCCGGTTCCTCGCCGAGAGCGCGCTGGTGGTCTTCCACCGGCTGGCGAGCTGGCTGACCGGCCGGCCCCTGCCGCTGCGCTGGGTGCGCCTGGCCTGCCCCCCGCCCCCGTACACCGCCGAGTACGCCCTGGTCTTCGGCTGCCCCGTACGGTTCGGCCGCCCCGGAAGCGGCCCCGCGGCGGCCGCCGCCTTCGACGCCCGCCACCTCACCGCACCCGTCGTGCGCGACGAGGAGGCCCTGCGCGAGCTGCTGCGCCGGGCCCCCGCCGGCCTCATCGGCCGGCCCGGGCCCGCCGCCGCCGTCACTGTCGCCGAACAGGTGCGCCGCGCCTTCGTCCACGCCCTGCGGGAGGGCCGGCCCGCCCGGCTGCCCGAGGTCGCCCAGCTCGCCGCCCGCCTCGCGGTGAGCCCCGCGACGCTGCGGCGCCGGCTGCAGGAGGAGGGCACCTCCTACCAGCGGCTGAAGGACCAGGTGCGCCGGGAGGCGGCCCTGGCCCACCTGACCGAGGGCCGCGAACCGATCGCCGAACTCGCCGCCCGCCTCGGCTACTCCGAGGACACCGCCTTCCACCGCGCCTTCCGCCGCTGGACGGGCACCACGCCGGGGGCCTACCGGCTGCGCGGCGCCGTGCGCACCCACCGGCAGAGCGCCGACCACCACGGTCAGGAAAGCTGAGCGTCCCGGCCAGCGCCCCCTTACTCACCGGTCACTACGGTCACACCCCAACCGAACACCATCCCATGGACGTCGGGAGAGCCGCATGCGCCTGCGCACCAGAGCACTCACCGCCCTCGCCGCCCTGACCGCCGCCCTCGGCCTGGCGGGCGGCACCGCCACGGCCGCCGGGACGGCCACGGGGTCCCCCGGCGACATCGTCAGCGCCGCCCCCACCTCCTTCCACCCCCTGCCCGGCCAGCCCACGAACACCCGCGCCTGGCACATCACCTACCGCTCCACCACCGCCAAGGGCACGCCCAACGTCGTCTCCGGCACCGTGATCGTCCCCCAGGACGGCCGCACCGGGCCGCGCCCCCTGATCACCTACGCCGTCGGCACCGTCGGCCTCGCCGACCACTGCGCCCCCTCCGCCGGCTTCCCGTACGGCACGACGGTCGAGGCCAACCTCATCCAGCTGCTCACCGCCCGCGGCTGGGCCGTCGTCGTCACCGACTACGAGGGCCTGGGCACCCCCGGCGACCACACCTACTCCGTCGGCCCCGCCGAGGGCCGGGCCGTCCTCGACGCCGCCCGGGCCGCCCGACGGCTGCCGCAGGCCGGGCTCGGCGCGTCCCCGGTCGGCATCATGGGCTACTCCCAGGGCGGCCAGGCCGGCAGCTGGGCCGCCGAACTGCACGACTCGTACGCGCCCGAGCTCGACGTGCGCGGCACCGCCGCCGGCGGCGTCCCCGCCGACCTGCTCAGGACGGCCGAGTTCAACGACGGCAACGTCGGCGCCGGCCTGATCCTGATGGCCGCGGCCGGCCAGAACGCGGCCTTCCCCGAGCTGCACCTGGAGAGGTACCTCAACAACGAGGGCCGTCGCTCCATCGACTACCTCAAGCAGCACTGCGTCGTCGTCGACGTCGCCGCCGGCCTCTTCAAGAGGATCGCCGACGTGACCGTGAGGAACCCGCTGAAGGAGGGCGACTGGCAGCGCGCCCTGCGCTCCTCCGACCTCGGCACCCACGCCCCCGACCACCCCGTGTACCTCTACCACGGCGTCACCGACGAGCTGATCCCCTACGAGGTCGGCGCCGGGCTGCGCGCCAAGTGGTGTGCCAAGGGCGCCACCGTCCAGTGGAAGTCCCTGCCGCTGGCCGAACACGTCGCGGGCGCCGTCGCCGCGGCGATACCCGCCGCGAACTGGCTGGCGGATCGTTTCGCCGGTCGGCCGACCGACGGCAACTGCTGACGCCCGCCGCCGGGTCGTACGGGCGCGCTCAGCGCTCGTACAACCCGGCGATCACCTGCGCGAAGTCCCGCGCGATGACCTCCCGCTTCAGCTTGCGCGAGGGCGTCACATGGCCGCTGCGCTCGGAGATCTCCCCCTCCAGCACCACGAACCGCCGGATCGACTCCGCCCGCGAAACCCCCTCGTTCGCCTCGTCCACCGCCGCCTGCACCTCGGCCAGCAGGCCCGCGTCGTGGACCAGTTCCTCCGCCGGCACGCCGTCCAGGCCGTGCATGCGGGCCCAGTGCTCCAGCCCGTCCGGATCCAGGGTGATCAGGGCGCCGACGTACGGCCGGTCGTCGCCCACGACCACGCACTGCTCCACCAGCGCATGGGCCCGCACGCGGTCCTCCAGCGGCGCCGGGGCGACGTTCTTTCCCCCGGACGTCACGATGATCTCCTTCTTGCGGCCGGTGATCGTCAGATAGCCGTCGGCATCGAGGGCACCCAGGTCGCCGGTGGCGAACCACTCCCCCTCGCCCTCGCGGACCGCCTCCTCCTTCTCCCCGTCCCAGTAGCCCGCGAAGACATGCGCCCCGCGCAGCAGCACCTCGCCGTCGTCGGCGATGCGCACGGCGCTGCCCGGCAGCGGCCGGCCGACCGTGCCGGGACGCGGGGCGTCCGGCGGGGTCAGGGTGCTGGCCGCGGTGGTCTCCGTCAGCCCGTAGCCCTCGACGACCTCGATGCCGGCGCCGGCGTAGAACGCGGTCAGCCGCACCCCCAGCGGGGAGCCGCCGCTGATGACGTGGCGGACCCGGCCGCCGAGCGCCTGACGCACCCGCCGGTAGACCAGCGGGTCGTACAGCGCGCGGGCGGCGCGCAGCCGCAGGTCCGGCCCCGGCCCGGTGCCGTGCTGCCGCGCGGCCAGCGCCCGGCCGTAGCGGGTCGCGACGCCGCAGGCGCGGTCGAACACCGCGGCGCGGCCCATGCGTTCGGCCGTGGCCCGGCCGGTGTTGTAGATCTTCTCCAGCGCGTAGGGGATCGCCAGCAGGAACGTGGGCCGAAAAGCGGCCAGATCGGTGCGCAGGTCGTCGGCGTCCATCGATGCGGTGTGCCCCAGCCGCACCCGGGCGCGCAGACAGCCGACGGCCACCATGCGCCCCAGGATGTGGGACAGCGGCAGGAACAGCAGGGTCGAGGCGGGCCGGCGGCTGAAGGTACGGAAGACCGGGTGCAGCAGCTCGGTGGCGTTGTCGACCTCGGCGAAGAAGTTGGCGTGCGTCAGGACGCAGCCCTTGGGGCGGCCGGTGGTGCCGGAGGTGTAGACGAGGGTGGCGATGTCCTCCGGACCGCGGGTGGCGCGCCGTTCGTCGATCACGCTGTCCGGCAGTCCCCGCCCGGCGGCGATCAGCCGCTCGACCGCGCCCGCGTCGAACTGCCACACGTGGGCCAGCGCCGGCAGGTCCGGGCGGGCGGCGGCGATCAGCCGCACCTGCTCCGTGGTCTCCGCCAGACACGCCGCGGCCCCGGAGTCCTTCAGTATCCAGTGCACCTGCCGGGCGGAGGACGTCGGATAGACGGGCACGGTGACCAGGCCCGCCGCCCAGCCGGCGAAGTCCAGCAGCGTCCACTCGTAGCGGGTGCGGGCCATCAGCGCCAGCCGGTCGCCCGGACGCAGGCCGTGCGCGACCAGCCCCTTGGCGACGGCGCGCACCTCGGCCGCGAAGCGGGCCGAGGTGACCTCGCGCCACAGCCCGCCGGCCTCCTTGCGGCCGAGTGCGACGAAGCAGGGGTCGGCCTCGGCGTTGTCGAACGGCAGGTCCCCCAGCGAACCGTGCAGGACGGGCGCCACCAGGGCCGGCGCGGCCGCCTCCCGTACGACGCCGGCAACGGTGGTGGTGCGGGGTGGCACGGATGCGGACATGTGCGGCTCCTGTTCAAAGACCCACATGCGAGATCGGCCTACCCGGCGGTAGGACGTGGCCGCAAATGTACGCCCGCGCCCGAGCGCCCCACCAGAGCGCCCCGTAGGGGCGCGGAACAGTCCGACCTGCGGCTGCCGCCGCGCGGGCGCGACACGGCCCCCCTCTGCGGGGAACTGCGCGTCGTGGCTTGTCGCGCAGTTCCCCGCGCCCCTGACGGGGCACTGCACTAGCCGACGGCGCCCCGTAGGGGCGCGGGGCAGTACCGATCTGCGGCTGCCGCCGCGCGGGCGCGATCGGCCACCGACGGCCCGCAGTCGACGCACGGCACCCCGCAGCCCTACGGTGCGTCCTCCGGAGGAGGGGACGTGGGCGACCAGCGGCGCCCGGCGACGAGGTTCTCCAGGCCCACCCAGGCGACGTCCATCAGCGTCGCCGCGGTCTGCTTCGCCGACGGCTGCGGCGCGGCCGTCGGCGAGTTGGCCCACCCGGCCAGCGACTCGGCGGCGCCCACCAGCGCGTGCGCGAGGCCGGAGACCTCGTGGTCGGTCGGCGCCCCGGCCTTCCCGGCGCCCTCGCAGGTCGCGGCGATCAGCCGGGTGACCAGGTCCACGATCTGCTGCCGCAGCTCGGCCACGACCGGCGTGAACGGCTCGCCGTGCGTACGGGCCTGGCAGCTGAGCAGCGCCCACCCGTCGGGGTGGTCGGCGGTGTGCGCGAAGAAGGCGCGCAGCCCGTTCCACAACCGGGCGTCCGCCGGGTCGTCGGGCTCGACGGCCGCTGTGACCGCCTCCATCAGGGCGTGTGCCTCGCGCCGGATGCAGGCGCCGAAGAGCTCCTCCTTGGACTGCAGGTAGAGGTAGACCAACGGCTTGGAGACCCCGGCCAGTTCGGCGATCTCGTCCATCGAGGCCGCCCCGTACCCCCGCCGGGCGAAGACCTCCACGGCGGCGTCGAGCATCTGCCGCTCCCGCACCTCGCGCGGCATCCGCCGCACCTTCCCCCCTGCGCGCCTGCGTCCGGCGGGGCCCGGGGCCGGCGCGGCCTGAACGGTTTGTGCGTCACTCGCGACCGTCATGACAAAAACCCTCCCTCCCCCGTCACGCTACCGGCAGGTAATATCACAGACTTGCGGCACGTCAAGGGCGGGGATCACGCCATCGGGTCCGGGCGGCACCACGCAGCCGCCCCCGGTTCCGCAGGCGGAACCGGGGGCGCAGGGTATGGCAGGAGCTCAGGCGGTGGCCAGGGCCGGCCGGGGCTCGGGGTCGGCGTCGAGCTTGGAGCCGTCGGCCGTGTCGTACGCCTCACGGTCGAGGATCTTCTCCCGGGCGGCGACGATGATCGGGATCACCGACTGACCGGCCACGTTCGTGGCGGTGCGCATCATGTCCAGGATCGGGTCGATGGCCAGCAGCAGGCCGACGCCCTGCATGGGCAGGCCCAGCGTCGACAGGGTCAGGGTCAGCATGACCGTGGCGCCGGTCAGGCCCGCGGTGGCGGCGGAGCCGATGACGGAGACGAAGGCGATCAGGACGTAGTCGCGCACGTCGAGGTGGACGCCGAAGACCTGGGCGACGAAGATCGCTGCGATGGCCGGGTAGATGGAGGCGCAGCCGTCCATCTTGGTGGTGGAGCCGAAGGGCACCGCGAAGGAGGCGTACTCCTTGGGCACGCCGAGCCGCTCGGTGACCTTCTGGGTCAGCGGCATGGTGCCGACCGAGGAGCGGGAGACGAAGGCCAGCTGGATGGCGGGCCAGGCGCCGCGGAAGAAGCGCAGCGGGTTGACCTTGGCGACGGTGGCCAGCAGCACGGGGTAGACGACGAACAGCACCAGGGCGCAGCCGACGTAGATGTCGGCGGTGAAGGTGGCGTACTTGCCGAGCAGGTCCCAGCCGTACTTGTAGATGGCCTTGCCGACGAGGCCGAGGCTGCCGAGCGGGGCGAGCCGGATGACCCACCACAGGACCTTCTGCAGCAGTTCGAGGACGGACTCGCTGAGGGTGAGCAGCGGGCGGGCCTTCTCGCCGACCTGCAGGACGGCGATGCCGACGGCCGCGGCCATGAAGACGATCTGCAGGACGTTCAGCTCGGTGAAGGGCGTGATGACGTCGGTGGGGATGATGCCGGTGAGGAAGTCGAGCCAGGAGCCCTTCTTCTTCGGGTCGGCGCCGTCGGCGGCGGTCAGGCCGGTGCCCGAGCCGGGGTCGGTGAGCAGGCCGATGGTGAGGCCGATGACGACCGCGATCAGCGACGTGATCATGAACCACAGCAGGGTGCGGGTGGCCAGCCGGGCCGCGTTGGAGACGTTCCGCAGATTGGTGATCGAGACCAGAATGGCGAAGAACACCAGCGGGGCGACCACGACCATCAGCAGCTGGATGAACAGGTCACCCGTCTTGGCCAGGGTGGTCTGCAGCCAGCCGATGTCGCCGCTCCGGGCGACCCAGCCGAGCAGGGCGCCCAGGACCAGGCCGAGCAGGATCTGGGCCCAGAAGGGTATGGAGGGGAAGCGGGCGGTGCGGCCGCGCGGGGTGGCGGCGGGAGACGGGGACGTGGACATGCCGGTCACCCTAACACTCATGCTTTGAGCACCCCAAAGGTTGACTTTGAGGCGCGGGCATGCAAAAAGCGCCCCGGGACGCGCCTGCGCCCCGCCGTGGAGCGGTGCTTCCACGGCGGGGCGCAGGGCGCGAGCGAGGCGCGATGTGAGGAGAGTTACACGAAAAGGGCGATTTGCCCCTCCCGTTGCCTCCGGTCCTAGTCCTCCTGGCCGGCGTTGGCGGCCATCTTCGCCTTCGCCCGGTCGACGCGGTCGACGATCTGCTCCGACATCGCGTCGCGCTGCTTGCGCAGCAGCACCAGGCTCAGCGGCGCCGAGATGATCAGGGCGAGCAGCAGCATCCAGAAGATGTTGGAGCCGCCGACCCCGAGCGGGACGAGGCGGACGTAGCACAGCACCCACACGACGGCGAAGCATGCGACGAGCAGGCCGATACGCAGGGCGGTGTAACGGAGCGAGGCGTATTTCTGGCTACTCACGGGCGGGACCTTCTTCTCCAGCACTTCTCACGGACGGCCCGACGGGCCGCATCCAGTCAAACACGCCCCCCGCGTACCGGTCACGCACGCATCGGCTGCGGCGTCTCGCGCAGCGAGGCGTCGGGGCCGGGGTACTCGCGGATGACCTCGTAGCGCGTGTTGCGCTCGACCGGGCGGAAGCCGGCCTCGCGGATCAGCTCCAGCAGGTCGTCCCGGGTGAGCTTGTTGGGCGTGCCGTAGTTGTCGGCGTCGTGCGTGATCTTGTACTCGACGACCGAGCCGTCCATGTCGTCCGCGCCGTGCTGCAGGGCGAGCTGGGCGGTCTGCACACCGTGCATGACCCAGAAGACCTTCACGTGCGGGACGTTGTCGAACAGCAGCCGGGAGACGGCGAACGTCTTCAGCGCCTCGGCGCCCGTGGCCATGCTGGTGCGGGCCTGCAGGGTGTTGCGGACCTTGCCGTCCTTCATGTCCACGAAGTCGTGCTGGTAGCGCAGCGGGATGAAGACCTGGAAGCCGCCGGTCTCGTCCTGCAGTTCACGCAGCCGCAGGACGTGGTCCACGCGGTGGCGCGGCTCCTCGATGTGCCCGTAGAGCATGGTGCAGGGCGTCTTCAGGCCCTTGGAGTGCGCCAGGCGATGGATGCGCGACCAGTCCTCCCAGTGGGTCTCGTGGTCGACGATGTGCTGGCGGACCTCCCAGTCGAAGATCTCCGCGCCGCCGCCGGTCAGCGACTCCAGGCCGGCGTCGATCAGCTCGTCGAGGATCTCGGAGGCGGACAGGCCGGAGATCTTCTCGAAGTGGTGGATCTCGGTGGCGGTGAACGCCTTGAGCGAGACGTTCGGCAGCGCCTTCTTCAGCTCGCGCAGCGAGCGGGGGTAGTAGCGCCAGGGCAGCGCGGGGTGCAGGCCGTTGACGATGTGCAGCTCGGTGAGGTTCTCGTTCTCCATGGCCTTGGCCAGGCGCACGGCCTCCTCGATGCGCATCGTGTACGCGTCCTTCTCGCCCGGCTTGCGCTGGAACGAGCAGTACGCGCACGAGGCCGTGCACACGTTGGTCATGTTGAGGTGCCGGTTGACGTTGAAGTGGACGACGTCGCCGTTCTTCCTCGTCCGGACGTGGTGGGCGAGTCCGCCGAGCCAGGCGAGGTCGTCGGACTCGTAGAGGGCGATGCCGTCCTCGCGGGTCAGCCGCTCACCGGCGAAGACCTTTTCCTCGAGCTCGCGCTTGAGCCCAGCGTCCATGCGTCCGCCTCTTTCGCTACATCCGGCAAGGTTCGGTCCGGTTGTCCCCTCGCAACCGGATCGAGCCTACTCCCCTGCCCTCAGACGTCCTCGGGCAGCTCTCCCACCCGGTTCTCCCACTTGGTCGACAGCACGATGGTGGTACGGGTGCGGCTGACGCCCTTGGTTCCGGACAGGCGGCGGATGGTGCGCTCCAGCCCGTCGACGTCGCCGACGCGGACCTTGAGCATGTAGGAGTCGTCGCCGGCGATGAACCAGCAGTCCTCGATCTCCTCCAGGTCGCGCAGCCGGCGCGCCACGTCCTCGTGGTCGGCGGCGTCGGAGAGCTGGATGCCGATCAGGGCGGTGACGCCCAGGCCCAGCGAGGCGGCGTTGACGGTCGCCCGGTAGCCGGTGATGACACCGGCCGCCTCCAGGCGGTTGATCCGGTCCGTGACGCTCGGCCCGGACAGGCCCACCAGCCTGCCCAGTTCGGCGTACGAGGCCCGGCCGTTCTCCCGCAGCGCCTGGATGAGCTGCCTGTCCACCGCGTCCATAGCCTGGAACCTTTCAAATAATCAGCGATCTCGCCGGTTTACGTGTAGAATCTAAGGCGTACGGGGCGCCAGACCCCGTAAATCTTTCACAGGATCGGCGAATCAACGACGATCCTTCGATCTCTCAGGAGTGAAGCACCCGTGTACTCGATCGAGATGGCCTACGCCCGTATGCGCGAGCTGCAGGACCTGGCCAACCGCTCGCGTGCCCACCAGCCCGCCGCTCCCCGTCGCGCCTCCAAGATCCGCCTGGCGCGCGGCAAGAAGCGCTAACCGCTCTCGCGAGCACCACTCGCACCACCGAGCTCTCCTTCCCAACGGCGGTACAGCCGGTGCGGCACCCCTGCCGCGTCCAGCACCCGCCCGGCGACGAAGTCCACCAGATCCTGGATGTGCGTCGCCCCCGCGTAGAACGCCGGCGAAGCGGGCAGCACCACGGCTCCCGCGTCGTCGAGCGCCACGAGCTGGCGCAACGTCTGCCCGCTCAGCGGCGTCTCCCGCACCGCGACGATCAACGGCCGGCGCTCCTTGAGCGTCACGCTCGCCACCCGCTGCAGCAGGTCCTTCGACAATCCCAGCGCCACACCGGCCACACAGGCGGTGCTCGCGGGCACGATCAGCATCCCTCGCACGGGGTACGACCCGGACGAGGGACCCGCGGCCAGATCACCGGCCGCCCAGTACCGCACGTCCGAGACGTCCGCGTCGAAGGCGTGCGGTTTGCCGTCCGCCCCCAGGGCCAGCCAGCTGCGCAGGTCCTCCTGCCAGTGCGCGTCCCGGAAGCGGATGCCGGTCTCGTCCAGCAGCGTCAGCCGCGCGGCCCGGCTGACCACGAGGTCCACCGCCTGCCCCGCTGCCAGCAGTCCCCGCACGACGGCCGCGGCGTACGGCGTCCCGGATGCACCGGAGACCCCCACGACCCAGGGCCGGCGCTGCGTTGTGTGTTCGTACGGCTCCACGCCCCCGAGCCTATCCGGCGCCTCCCGCTGCGGGCCTGACCAGGCGGTCCGGCCGGGGAGCGGTGACGCAGGGGGCCTGTGCGAAGGGAGAGTTGAGCCCTGTCAGGATGTCGTGAAAGAGCTTTGACATGATCGATCGTTTTGCACTTTAGTTATCTTTTGCCAAGTTCCGTCTACGGGGGAGCGCACCATCCACACCACGCGAAAGGCTCTGGCCGCCGCCGGCGTCGTGGCGATCATCGCCGCGGGTTCCACGGCCTGCGACCCGAGCAACAGCCTCAGCACGGCCGCCAAGGTCAAGCAGGCCTTCGACAAGCTCGGCAAGCAGAAGTCGCTCTCCCTGGAGATCGGATTCGACGCCAATGCCGACCAGATCTTCAAGGCCATGCAGGGCCAGGACGACTTCACCCGTGACGACGCCGCGATGCTCGCCAAGATGAAGCTCGACTACTCCTTCGGCTCCGACACGGCCCTGAAGGACGCCAAGGCGGACGACAAGAGCTTCAAGTACGGGATGCAGCTGGGCGAGAGCGGCAAGCCGGTCCTCGAGGCGCGTCAGCTCGACAACAAGAGCTACTTCCGTGTCGACCTCAAGGCCGTCATGGCCTTCGCCGAGAAGCACGGCAAGAAGCCCGGCTCGGGCGACGCCGAGGGCAAGGCCATGGAGAAGCTGATCCGGCAGGCCGACCAGCTCCCCGACTCGCTCGGCGGCGCCAAGAACGCCCTCAAGGGCGAGTGGGTCAGCCTCGACAAGGCGACTCTCGAGGAATTCGCCAAGTCGATGGACAAGTCCGGCAGCGGAAAGAGCACGCAGCCCGACCCCGAGACCCAGAAGAAGGTCTACGAGGTCCTGCAGCGCGCCCTGGTCGACAACGCCGAGGTCAAGGACGCGGGCAAGAAGAACGGCGTCGAGCACGTCACCGCCACCGTCCCGGCGAACAAGGTCGCCAAGGACTTCGCCGAGGGCCTCAAGCCGCTCAAGGACAAGCTCGGCGCCAAGGCCCCGTCCCTGGACAAGCTCGACAAGGACCTGGACGAGCTCGACAAGAAGAAGGACAAGAACCTCGTCTTCGACCTGTCGATCAAGGACGGCATGCTCGCCGGCCTGAGCCTGGACGCCGCCCAGTTCAACGACGACGCCAAGGGCGAGGACAAGCTCCAGGGCCCGCTGCCGATCGCCATCACCTTCAAGGACGGCGCCGCCGCTCTCACGGCCCCGGCCGGGGCCAAGGAGCTCAAGCCGCAGGACCTGATGGGCGCCGCCATGTTCGCCATGGGCGCGGGCAAGGACGGCAAGGACGTCTGACCGTCCCCGTAACGACACGAGAGGGCGGCACCCCGGTGGGGGTGCCGCCCTCTCGTCGTACGCGATGCGCCCGTCAGGCCACGCCCAGGCCCCGCACCAGCAGGTCCAGCAGCGCGCACAGGAAAAGGGCGATGCCGATGAAACCGTTCACCGTGAAGAAGGCCCGGTTCAACCGGGACAGGTCGCGCGGCGTGACGATGGAGTGCTCGTAGACGAACGCCGCGGCCACCACCAGCAGACCCGTCCAGAAGAACGCCCCTGCGTGCGTCAGCAGCGCGTACCAGACCAGCAGGGCCGTCGTGACGACGTGGCACGCGCGGGCGCCGTAGAGAGCCGCGGGGATGCCGAAGCGGGCCGGGGTGGACTTCACCCCGTGTGCGCGGTCCGCCGCCACGTCCTGGCAGGCGAAGATCAGGTCGAAGCCGCCGATCCACACGCCCACCGCCAGGCCCAGCACCACCGCGTCCCACGACCAGGAGCCCGTCACCGCCAGCCATGCGCCGACCGGGCCCATGGCCTGGGCCAGGCCCAGGATCGCGTGCGGGAAGTCGGTGAAGCGCTTGCCGTACGGGTAGACCACCATCGGGATCACCGCGATGGGGGCCAGTGCCAGGCACAGCGGGTTGAGCAGGGCGGCGGCGCCCAGGAAGAAGACGACGGCCACCAGCGCGCCCGTCCACGCCGAGCGCACCGAGACCGCGCCGGTGACCAGCTCGCGGCCGGCGGTGCGGGGGTTACGGGCGTCGATCTCGCGGTCGATGATGCGGTTGCAGGCCATGGCGAAGGTGCGCAGGCCCACCATGGCGACGGTCACCAGCAGCAGCCGCCACCAGCCGATGTGACCGTTCTTGAAGTACATCGCCGTCAGCGACGCTATGTAGGCGAAGGGCAGCGCGAAGACCGAGTGCTCGATCATCACGAGGCGCAGGAAGGCCCGGGTCCGCCCGGGCTGCGGCACGGCGGCGGCAGCGGTGCTCACAGCCCGTACCCCGGTTCACCCCCGCGGAAGCGGGGAAACCCCGGCTTCGCGCTGCCGCATCCCATGTTGACGGCCTGTGTCACAGCCCGTACTCCTTCCAGCGCCGAGTCACTCGATCGGATGTCTCCGGGTCCGACTCCACCATGTGCGGCCAGCCGCCGTCACGCGTGTAGCCCTCCTCGGGCCATTTGGCGGTCGCGTCGATGCCCGCCTTGCCGCCCCAGAACTGCTGGTACGAGGCGTGGTCGAGGTGGTCGACCGGGCCCTCGACGACGGTCAGGTCGCGGGCGTAGTCGGTGTTGCCCAGCGCCCGCCAGGCCACCTCGTGCAGGTCGTGGACGTCGCAGTCGGCGTCGACGACCACGATCAGCTTGGTCAGCGACATCATGTGCGCGCCCCAGATGGCGTGCATGACCTTCTGGGCGTGCTTGGGGTACTTCTTGTCGATCGAGACGATCGCGCAGTTGTGGAAGCCGCCGGCCTCGGGCAGGTGGTAGTCCACGATGTCCGGAATGATGATCTTCAGCAGGGGCAGGAAGAACCGCTCGGTGGCCCGGCCCAGCGGGCCGTCCTCCGTCGGCGGCCGGCCCACGACGATGGACTGCAGCAGCGGCCGGCGCCGCATCGTCACGCAGTCGATCGTCAGCGCGGGGAAGTCCTCCTGCGGCGTGTAGAAGCCGGTGTGGTCGCCGAAGGGCCCCTCCGGCAGCATCTTCCCCGGCTCCAGCCAGCCCTCCAGGACGACCTCGGCGTTGGCCGGCACCTGCAGCGGCACCGTCTTGCAGTCGACCATGTCGATGCGCTTGCCCTGGACGAAGCCGGCAAAGAGGTACTCGTCGATGTCGCCGGGCAGCGGCGCCGTCGAGGCGTACGTCACCGCCGGCGGGCAGCCGAAGGCGATGGCGACCGGCAGCCGCTCGCCCCGCTTGGCCGCGACCTGGTAGTGGTTGCGGCTGTCCTTGTGGATCTGCCAGTGCATGCCGATGGTGCGCTTGTCGTGCCGCTGCAGGCGGTACAGGCCGAGGTTGCGCACGCCGGTCTCGGGGTGCTTGGTGTGGGTCAGGCCGAGGTTGAAGAAGGAGCCGCCGTCCTCGGGCCAGGTGAACAGCGCCGGCAGCTGCTCCAGGTCGACGTCGTCGCCGGTGAGGACGACCTCCTGGACGGGGGCGTCCTTGATCTTGCGCGGCGGCACATGGGCCATCGCGCCCAGCTTGCCGAACGCCTCGCGCACCCCGGTGAAGCCGTGCGGCAGCTCCGGCTTGAGCAGACCGCCGATCTTCTCGCCGATCTCGTCGTACGAGCGCAGGCCGAGCGACTTCAGCAGGCGGCGGTCGGTGCCGAAGACGTTCATCGCGAGCGGCATCGAGGCGCCCTTGACGTTCTCGAAGAGCAGCGCCGGCCCGCCGGACTTGTTCACTCTGTCGACGATCTCCCCGATTTCCAGGTACGGGTCGACTTCGGCCGTGATGCGCTTGAGATCGCCGTCGCGCTCCAGGGCCCGCAGGAAGGAGCGAAGATCGTCGTAAGCCATGCGTTCCAGTATCGAGCACGCACTAGGCTGGAGCGGTCACGGGGCCGCTCCGGCGGCCCGCGCACGCCGCTCCCGCGCCGTGTCCATGCCGTACTCCGGGGGGCTTCCCGATGCTGAGGTATCTGCCGTTCCTGCTGGTACTGGCGTTGTGGATCTACGCGTTCATCGACTGCCTCAACACGCCGGAGGACGAGGTACGCAACCTGCCGAAGATGGCCTGGGTGCTGATCATCCTGCTCTTCGGCGAGGTGCTGCTCGGCCCGGTCGCCTGGCTGATCGCCGGCCGCCCGCGCGCCGCGACCCGCCGCGCGGCCGGCGGCGGCGGCCGCTGGGTGGCGCCCGACGACAACCCCGAGTTCCTGCGCTCGCTCAAGCGCGACGAGGACGAGGGCCCGCAGCGCTAGGCGCCCCTTCGGGGCGCTGCGGATCCGCCGGACACGACCTAGGCGCCCCGCTCGCCGCGGTACTCGTCCCGCAGCTGTTGCCACCGCTCCGTCGTCCACGCCGACCAGTCGGCCGGGTTTCCGCCGAGGGCCTGCAGCAGGTACTCGAAGTGGTGGTGCCAGCCCGCGAGGCAGTCCAGCCGCACGTCCTCGGTGCCGGTCATCTCGTTGGTGAAGTGCAGCAGCGTGCCGCCGACCCCGAGCGGCCCCGGCTCCAGCTCGAAGCGGATCCGCCCGTGGATCTCCACGGTGTACTCCACCACCCGCTTCGGCTGCCACGCCGTCACCCGCCCGGGCGCGACAGTGGCGTTCCCCTGCGCGTCGGTGTTCTGCCACCGCAGGGTGATGGCCCCGCCCTCGCGCTGCTCGAACGGCTCGGCGACCGCCAGCCACGCCGGCAGCCCCTCGGGCGTGGCGATCGCGTCCCACACCTCGTCGACGGGGTACGGGATGGACAGCTCGTAGCGCAGCGTGTGGATGTCGCCCCGGGACTCGGCCGCGCCGTAGGGGGAGGGGATCTCCATGGGTCCACCTTTAACACGGTCAGGCGCGGGGCGCGCGTCAGTCGCGGGGCCAGGCCGTTGTATCGACGACGATCTCAGGGAACGGGAGGGTGAACTTGCTGGTGAAGGTGTAGGTCGTCTCGTCGGTGTACTCGCCGTCGCGAGGCGCGTGGAAGACGTGTACGAGACCGGTCTTGGGGTCGGCGATCACATAGGTGGGCACTCCGGCCACGGCGTACGTCTTCAGCTTCGACCCGAAGTCATCACGTCGGCTGCTCCGGGAGACGACTTCGGCCACCAGCTCCAGGTCCTGGTACCGGTAGAGGCCCTTCTCCTTCTCGGCGCCCTCCTTGACGAGTGCCAGGTCGGGGGCGAAGCCGTTGAGGCAGCCGGGGAAGTCGACCCGAACGTCCCAGAGGATGCCGGGGTAGTCGAAGCCTCGTACATCCTCCAGGGCACGACTGAACAGCCTGATGATCATGGAGTGCACGTCGCGCTGCGGATTCAGGACGATCTCCCCCTCGATGATCTCCGCTCGATACCCAGCGGGCACGTTCATGGCCTCGATGAGCGCGAACATCTCATCGAGTGTGGTCGAGTCCTCCATGGTCGCCATCCGGCACCTCCCGAGCTGGATCTCCGAGTCTAAGAATCCGTCGGCCCTCACACTCGCACAAAGGCCCGCCTCCCCCGAATGGGTGAGGCGGGCCCTTCGTGCGGCCGTACAGTTGCGGACTCACACCCCCGCGTACGAGTGCTTGCCGCTCAGCAGGATGTTCACGCCGTAGTAGTTGAACAGGTAGCAGGAGAAGGCCAGCAGGCCCAGGATCGCGGCCTTGCGGCCCTTCCAGCCGGCGGTGGCGCGGGCGTGGAGGTAGCAGGCGTAGGCGACCCAGGTGATGAAGGACCAGACCTCCTTGGGGTCCCAGCCCCAGTAGCGGCCCCAGGCGGCCTCGGCCCAGATCGCGCCCGCGATGATCGTGAACGTCCACAGCGGGAAGACGGTGGCGTTGATGCGGTAGGCAAACTTGTCGAGCGTCGCCGCCGAGGGCAGTCGCGAGAGGACGTTGTCGATCTTCCGCAGGGGGCGGTCCTCCGCGAGCCGGGCCTCGTAGCCGTCGCGGAAGAGGTAGAAGAACGTCGAGACCGCACCCACGTACAGCGCCGCGCCGGAGAGGATGGCGCAGGAGACGTGGATCCACAGCCAGTACGAGTGCAGGGCCGGCACCAGCTGGTCGCTGGCGGTGTAGAGCACCGAGACGGCCAGGCCCAGGTCCAGCAGGACCGTCGTGATCAGCGGCAGACCCAGCCAGCGGATGTTCTTCTTCGCCACCAGCAGCGCGAGGTAGACGGCGACCGCGACCATCGCGAACGTCGTCGAGAACTCGTACATGTTGCCCCACGGGGCCCGCTGCACCGACAGCGCGCGGGTGAGCACGCCACCGGCGTGCAGCGCCCAGGCGAGCACCGTCAGCGAGATGGCCATGCGGCCATAGAGGTCGCCCTTCTCGCTGGTGCCGGCCGCGCCCGGGCCGTCGGGGACGTCCCGGCTGCCGGGGGCCGACCGGGTGACGACCTTGGGCCGCTCCAGGACGGCGGTGCCGCCGCCGGACTGCTTGACCGTCACGCTCACCGCGGGGGCCGCGGCCGCCTCGGCGGTGATCGCCGCCGCGGTGCGCCCGACGGCGCTGCGGCTGCCGAAGACCCACTCGGCGATGTGCGCGAGGAAGGCGAGGGTGTAGACGGCCATGGCCGAATAGACCAGCCAGTTGCTGATGTGGGCCAGGTTCTCGTTGGTTGCAGCCGCGAGGGTCACGCGCGCGCTCCTTCGGACGGTTCGGCTGTGTCGGCTGGGGTGCCGGGTTCGGGGGCGACGGGCGGCGCGTGGGGCTGCAGGCCGGCGGCCAGCGCGGCGAGCTCCTCGGGCAGCCGGGCGGACTCGCTGCGGGCCAGGCCCGCCAGCTCCACGACCGTACGCCCGTCCTCGCCGGCGAGGGCCCGCACCCACACGCGGCGGCGCTGGACGAACAGCGAGCCGGCCAGGCCCACCAGGGCGCCGACCGCGCCGGCCAGCGCGAGGCCGTTGCCGGGCTTCTGGGAGACCTGGAAGGTCGCCCACTGCCGGATGCCGTCGAAGTGCAGCGTGCCCGCCCCCTCCGGCAGCGTCATCGTGTCGCCGACCTTGAGGATCTGCGCGAACTTCGAGCCGTCGGGGTCGGCGAACTGCTTCATCCTGGAGTCGTCGAGCTGGTAGACGCTCTGCGGCACGCCCGAGTCCAGGCCCAGGTTGCCCCGGTAGGCGGTCAGCACCAGGCGCGGATTGTCCAGCGCCGGGAACTGGGAGAGCATCGTGCCGGACCGCAGGTCGAGCGTGGGCACGAAGTTGCCCTTGAAGCCGAGGTCGGACTCCTTGCCGTCCTTGTCCCGGTAGTCGGGCACCTTCAGCACGGACGTCTCGGTGACGTTGCTGTCCAGCGGCAGCGAGGGCATCGGGCCGCGGAAGGCCACGTCGCCCTTGCCGTCGCGGACGGTGACCATCGGCGCGTAGCCGTGGCCGATGAGGTAGACCTTCGAGCCGGCCGTCTCCAGCGGCTCGTTGACCTTGACCGTGGCCTTGCGGGGCGTGCCGTCGGGCCCGTCCCAGTACGTGATGTGGGCGGCGTAGTCGCGCGGGGTGCCCTTCTGCGGGCCGGTGCGCTCGTAGGACCCGGAGAAGCTGTCGAGCCGGAACCCGAACGGATCGAGGTCGTCGGCGCTGAACAGCGAACCGGACTTGAAGTCGTCGTACTGCGTGAGCGTGTTCGAGAAGCCGTCGCCCTCGACGACCAGCTTGCCGCCCTCGGACTTGAACAGCTGGCCGGAGGCGAAGGCCACCAGCATCACGATCAGCGAGACGTGGAAGAGGAGGTTGCCCGCCTCGCGCAGGTAGCCCTTCTCCGCGCCCACGGAGTCCGCGGCGCGCTCGACGCGGAAGCGTCGTCGGCGCAGCAGCCGCTCGGCGGCCGCCAGCACCTGCTCCGGCTCGGCGGAGGTGTGCCAGGTGGCGTGCGCGGGCATGCGCGTCAGCCGGCGCGGCGCGCCCGGCGGGCGGCTGCGCAGCTGGCCGACGAACTGCCAGGTGCGCGGGACGATGCAGCCGATCAGGGAGACGAACAGCAGGATGTAGATCGCGGAGAACCACACCGAGCTGTAGACGTGGAAGAGCCCGAGCTTGTCGTAGATCGGCGCGAGCGTCCCGTGCTTGCCGCGCCACTGTTCGACCTTGAGCTCGTCGACGCCGGTCTGCGGCACGAGGGAGCCGGGGACGGTGGCCAGGGAGAGCAGGAACAGCAGGATCAGCGCGACCCGCATGGAGGTCAGCTGCCGCCAGCACCAGCGCACCCAGCCCAGCGCCTCGCGCCCGGCCCAGGCCAGCGCGCCGAGCACGCCGGGCCGGCGGACGCCGCCGAAGGAGCCGGGTACGGCGCGGCCGCCCTCGGCGTCGTCGTCGACGGGCGCCGTGGACAGCGCGGCGGCCGCGGCGGCCGTCGTGTCCACGGTCTCCGTCGCGTCAGCGGCGTCCGGGCCGGCTTCGGTGCCGGCGTCGGTGCCGGCGGGGCCGTTCGTCTTGGCCATCGATCAGATCCCAGGGGTGAAGGTGCTCGACCACGTCTGCAGCTCGCCGACCATGCTGTCCCACACCCCGGTGACCAGGAGCACGCCGACGACGACGAGCATCCCGCCGCCGGCCCGCATGACCCACGCGTAGTGCCGCTTGACCCACCCGAACGCACCGAGCGCGCGCCGGAAGGCCACCGCGGTCAGGACGAAGGGCAGGCCCAGGCCCAGGCAGTAGGCGACGGTCAGCAGTGCGCCCCGGCCGGCGCTGGCCTGGTTGAAGGACAGCGACTGCACGGCGGCGAGCGTCGGACCGATGCACGGCGTCCAGCCCAGGCCGAAGAGCACGCCGAGGACGGGCGCGCCGGCCAGGCCGAGCGCCGGCCTGGTGTGGAAGCGGAACTCGCGCTGCCCGAAGAAGCCGAGCGCGCCCATGAAGGCCAGGCCGAGCACGATCGTCAGGGCGCCGAGCACCATGGAGATCGTCCCCTTGTACTCCTGCAGCGTCCGGCCGAAGTAGCCGAAGAACGCGCCGGCGGAGACGAAGACGGCGGAGAAGCCGGCCACGAAGAGGGAGGAGCCGGCCACCATCCGGCCGCGCCGGGCCTCGGCCAGGTCGGCGCCGCTGACGCCGGTGACGTAGGAGAGGTAGCCGGGCACCAGCGGCAGCACGCAGGGCGAGAAGAAGGAGATGAGCCCGCCGAGCACGGCCACGGGCAGCGCCATCAGCAGCGCGCCGGACAGCACGGTCTGGTTGGTGTCGGTCACGGCGGCGAGGACGTGCGCGGCGGCGGGGGACCCGGTGATCACGGGGTCACTTCTCCGCTACCAGGGGGGCGAGCGTCTGGCGCAGCTCGTCCTCGCTCAGGGCCTTCATGGCGCGGGCGGCGATCTTGCCGTCGCGGTCGATGAAGACGGTCGAGGGGATCGACTGCGGGTTCAGGCTGCCCTTGGGGAAGCGCAGCAGCAGCTTGCCGGAGGAGTCGTACAGGCTCGGGTAGGGAACCTTGAACTCCTTCTCGAAGGCGATCGCGGGGGCCGGGTCGGGGTCGCGCGTGTCGAGCCCGACGAACTGTACGCCCTTGTCCTTGAAGTCGTTCGCGACGGCGACGAGGTTCTTGGCCTCGGCCCGGCAGGGCGCGCACCACGAGCCCCACACGTTAAGGACGACGATCTTGCCCTTGTACTCCTTGGCGACGTCGAGGTCCTTGTCGTCGAGCGTCCTGCCCGACAGCTCGGGCGCCGCCTGCCGGCCGCTGCGCTCCTTGACGACGTCCACGCCGCCCGTACCCTGCACGAACTGCGTCTGCCCGCCGCCTCCCGCGGAGTCGTGGGAGCCGCAGGCGCTGAGCGTCAGCGCCGCAAGGACCGCGCCGATCGCCGGCACGGTGGTACGACGGCGTGGAAGTGGGCGTCGAAGGGCGCGGCAGGCACTCATGTGAAAAGTTTCGCATGGGCAGTTTAGGGATCTTCCGCACCCCCCTCGGTCTCGTCGGAGGACTCCCGCTCCCAGCCGGCCGGCGGCTCCTTCTCCTTTTCCCGCTCGGGAGTGGCCTGCGGCCGCGGCTTGGGGCGGCTCCCGGCCGCGGCCGCCTTGCCGTGCCACTTCTCCCCCACGTCCAGCGACCGCAGGTGCGCGAGGACCTCCGGCTTCTGCACGTCCAGCCAGTCCACGAACTGCCGGAAGGACACCAGCCGCACGTCGCGCCGCTTGTCGTCGGCGATGTACTTCAGCGCCTCCTCCACGGCGTCCATGTAGATCCCGCCGTTCCAGTCCTCGAAGTGGTTGCCCACGAAGAACGGCGCCCGGTTCGTCTCGTACGCCCGGTCGAACCCGGCGATGTACGACTCGGTCGCCTGCCGGCGCCAGGAGGGGTAGTGGTCGGGCACGCCGCGGGTGGTGTTCTTCGACTGGTTGGCGAGGATGTTGTAGTCCATCGACAACACCTCGAAGGAGTGACCCGGGAAGGGCATCTGCTGCAGCGGCAGGTCCCACAGCCCGTGCTTCTTGCGCGGCCAGACCTGCTCGCCGCCCGAGGAGCTCGCGTCGTAGCGCCAGCCCAGCCGCGCCGCCGTCGGCAGCAGACCGTCCTGGTTCAGCAGGCACGGCGTCCGGCCGCCGATCAGCTCCTTGCGGTAGTCGAAGGGCAGCGGCTCCAGGTCGGTGAAGCCGGTGTGGGTGCGCCACTGGGTGACGAAGGAGACGGCCTGGTCGATCTCCGAGGCCCAGTCCTCCGGCGACCAGCGGGCCACCGAACCGTGCCCGGTGCAGAAGTGCCCGTTGAAGTGCGTGCCGACCTCGTGCCCCTCCAGCCACGCCGCCCGCAGGTTCTTCAGCGTCGCCCTGATGTGGTCGTCGGACAGGTAGCCGATGTCGGAGGCGCCGACCGGGTTGTTCGGCGGCTCGTACAGCCGCTTGCGCGACTCCGGCAGCAGGTAGATGCCCGAGAGGAAGAACGTCATCTTCACGCCGTGGTCCCGGGCGAGCTTGCGGAAGCGCGGGAAGAGGCCGTTGCCGACCTCGCCGGCCCCGTCCCACGAGAAGATCACGAACTGCGGCGGCTTCTCCCCCGGCTCCAGCGGCACCGGAGCCGGCGGCTGCTCCGGCTGCGTGCCGGTGTCCGCCGTCGAGCCGTCCCCGATCAGCCGCGCCTTCGCCTTGGCCTCGTGACCGCGCTGCCGCGGCCCCGGACCGGTGGCCACCACCTCGTCGTCCGCGGACTGCGAACAGCCCGCGACCCCGCCGAGCGCCGCGGCCGCACCTGCTCCCATCCCCATGCCGAGCAGGTCCCGGCGGCTGATGTCGCGCATGTCGGCTCCATCCGGTTGCGCCCCCATACCATACGCCGTCCATATAAATGGACATTGAGTATGAGGGCGCGCCGGATTACGACGGTTGCGCAGTTATCGAGGGATTTCCCGCCCCCTGGGGGTGTTCTGGCGCCCCGCCAGGCGTACGACGCGCGCCGGGCGCACCGCACCCGACGCGCACGCCCCGGGCAGTCCTCAGGCCCCGAACGCCTTCTGGCCGCCCTTCACCGGCTTCGCACCCGCCAGCAGGTGCGCCGGCACCAGATCCCGCGCCGGCTCGCTGTACCCCACCGAGACGATCCGGTCGCCCCGGTAGGTGAACGTCGTCAGGCTCGCCAGCGTGCACTGCCGCTTGCGCGGGTCGTGCCACAGCCTGCGCTTCTCCACGAAGCTGCGCACGATCCAGATCGGCAGCTGATGGCTCACCAGCACCGCCTCGTGCCCGCGCGCCGCGTCCTTCGCCGCATCCAGCGCACCCATCATCCGCACGACCTGCTCCACGTACGGCTCGCCCCACGACGGACGGAAGGGGTTCGTCAGATGCCGCCAGTTCGCCGGCTTGCGCAGCGCACCGTCGCCCACGCCGAAGGTCTTGCCCTCGAAGACGTTCGCCGCCTCGATCAGCCGCTCGTCCGTCGCCAGCTGAAGGCCGTGCGTCTTCGCGATCGGCGCCGCCGTCTCCTGCGCCCGCTCCAGCGGCGAGGCCACCACGTACGTCACGTCCCGCTCCGCCAGGTGCTCCGCCACCCGGTCGGCCATCCGCCGGCCCAGCTCGGAGAGGTGGTAGCCCGCCCGGCGGCCGTAGAGCACGCCGTCGGGGTTGTGCACCTCGCCGTGTCGCATGAGATGGACGACGGTGATGTCGTCCGCGCCCTTCGCGCTCACTTCTCCCCCTCCGTCGCCTCGGCCGCCGCCCGCGCCGCCGCCGGCAGCGCCACCGCGATCCGCTCGAGCGCCGCCGCGTCGTGGCTCGTGGAGACGAACCACGACTCGAACGCCGACGGCGGCAGGTACACGCCCTGCGCCAGCATCGAGTGGAAGAAGGCGTTGAAACGGAACGCCTCCTGCGAACGGGCCTTCTCGTAGTCCGTGACCTGCGCCTCGGTGAAGAAGACCGAGAACATGTTCCCCGACGTCTGCAGGCGGTGGGCCACCCCCGCCTTCGTCAGCGCCTCCGTCACCGCAGAGCCGATCTCGGCGGCCACCGCGTCCACCTTCTCGTACGCGGCGTCGTCCAGCAGCCGCAGCTGCGCCAGGCCCGCGGCCGTCGCCACCGGATTGCCCGACAGCGTGCCCGCCTGGTACACCGGGCCGGCCGGCGCCAGCTGCGCCATCACGTCCGCCCGGCCGCCGAACGCCGCCGCCGGGAAGCCGCCGCCCATGACCTTGCCGAAGGTCATCAGGTCCGGCTTCACGCCGTCGATGCCGTACCAGCCGGCCTTCGAGACGCGGAAGCCCGTCATCACCTCGTCGGAGATGAACAGCGCGCCGTTCTGCGCGCACGCCGTCTTCAGGCCCTCGTTGAAGCCCGGCAGCGGCGGGACGACGCCCATGTTGCCCGGCGACGCCTCGGTGATCACGCACGCGATCTCACCCGGGTGGGCGTGGAACGCCGCGTGCACGGCCTCCAGGTCGTTGTACGGCAGCACGATCGTGTCCCCGGCCTGCGCCCCGGTCACACCCGGGGTGTCCGGCAGCCCGAAGGTCGCCACACCGGAACCGGCCGCGGCCAGCAGCGCGTCCACGTGACCGTGGTAACACCCGGCGAACTTGATCACCTTGGCCCGGCCCGTGAAGCCGCGCGCCAGGCGGATCGCCGACATGGTCGCCTCGGTGCCCGAGGACACCAGGCGCACCTGCTCGACCGGCTCCACCCGGGAGACGATCTCCTCCGCGAGGGCGACCTCGCCCTCGCCGGGCGTGCCGAACGAGGTACCGCGCGCCACGGCCTGCTGGACCGCGGCGATCACCTCCGGGTGCGAGTGGCCGAGAATCATCGGTCCCCACGAGCACACGAGGTCCACATATTCCCGGCCATCCGCGTCCGTCAGGTACGGACCGGTGCCCGAAACCATGAACCGGGGCGTACCCCCCACGGCGCGGAACGCGCGCACGGGAGAGTTCACGCCACCGGGCGTCACGGCCGACGCACGGTCGAAGAGCATCTGGGAGACTGGGGCGTCATATGGGTAGCTCACGCTAGCCATGGTCTCAGAGCGCTCCCACCGGTCGCGTCCGGGCGTTTCGCGCGTCCGCAGCGGGGGAGGTCTCTGAGACGATGATCGGGTTGCGCAGCGGGGGCTGTGCTGCCCAAAAGTGCGGTCGGGTGGAGATATGCATCGCGGTGGCGGACTGGGCGAGGGCACGGACGACCTGGGGCCCGAGCGAGCCGAGCGGACCCACAAGGGGCGACACCGGCGCGCGGACAAAAGCGGCGAGAGCCGTGAGGAACACAGCGCGAGCAGGAGTGGCCGGGTGGGGGTGACCTACAAGTACTTCGGGGCGCCGAACGGCGCCACCGCCGCCCGCGTGCCCCTTTCCATGCGCCCCGAGGAGCTCGGCGGTGACGAGCTGGGCATGGGCGGGATGTTCACCAGGATCAAGCCGGAGACCGTGGCCGCCATGGTCCTCACCGGCATCCAGGGCATACCCCTGCACAAAGTGCCCCCGCTCGAGCTGGTGGTTCTCCACCCCGACTACGCGGTCGTCAAGCTGCCCATGACCGTCGTCGACCCGCTGCGCGGCATCGGCGAGGAATCGGTGGGCGCGGCGGCGTTCATCTGGTCCACGGTCCCCGACCGGGGCGGCCCCCGCGACGCCTTCACCGTCTACCAGCTGCTGCACGAATGGCAGGATTTCTCCCACCGCCTGCACGAGGCCGGCCACCAGCCGTACTGCCTGGTCTGGCCGTAACCGCCCGCACCGACCCCACCGGACACATGCTCATCGCCCGCTCCATCGCCCTCTTCGTCCTCGCCGCCCTCCTGGAGATCGGCGGCGCCTGGCTGGTGTGGCAGGGCGCCCGCGAACACCGCGGCTGGGCCTGGATCGGGGCGGGGATCATCGCGCTCGGCGCGTACGGCTTCGTCGCCACGCTCCAGCCCGACGCCCACTTCGGCCGGATCCTCGCCGCGTACGGCGGGGTCTTCGTCGCCGGATCGCTCGCCTGGGGCATGGTCGCCGACGGCTACCGGCCCGACCGCTACGACGTGACCGGCGCCCTGGTCTGCCTCGCCGGCGTCGCCCTGATCATGTACGGCCCGCGAGGCCGGTGAGGGGCCCGGCCTATGCTGCGGCATAGGTCCCAGCGATCCCAGCCGTCCCAGGAGGCCCAACCATGAGCACCCGCACCGCAGTGATCACCGGCGCCAGCAGTGGCATCGGCGCCGCCACCGCCCGGCAGCTCGCCGCCGCCGGCTACCGCGTCGTGCTCACCGCCCGCCGTGAGGACCGCATCACCGCCCTCGCCGACGACCTCACCGCCGCCGGCCACCAGGCCGTCGCCTACGCCCTCGACGTCACCGACCGCACCGCCGTCGACGCCTTCGGCGACTGGCTCGACGGCCAGGGGCCCATCGAGGTCCTCGTCAACAACGCCGGCGGCGCCATCGGCACCGAGACCGTCGCCACCGCCGACCCCACCGACTGGCGCACCATGTACGAGGTCAACGTCCTCGGCACCCTCCACATGACGCAGGCCCTCCTGCCCCGCCTCACCGCGGCCGAGGGCACCGTGATCGTCCTGTCCTCCACCGCGGGCCTGGCCACCTACGAGGGCGGTGGCGGCTACGTCGCCGCCAAGCACGGCGCCCACGTCCTCGCCGAGACCCTCCGCCTGGAACTGTGCGGCCAGCCCGTGCGCGTCATCGAGATCGCCCCCGGCATGGTGCGCACCGAGGAGTTCGCCCTCACCCGCTTCCGCGGCGACCAGGACAAGGCCGCCGCCGTCTACACCGGCGTCGCCGAACCCCTCACCGCCGACGACGTCGCCGACACCATCACCTGGGCCGTCACCCGCCCGCCCCACGTCAACATCGACCTGCTCGTCGTCCGCCCCCGCGCCCAGGCCTCCAACTACAAGGTCCACCGCGAGTCCTGACCGGCCATCGGCCGCGGGACCGAGGACCGGCGACCGATAGCCGAAACGATCAAGCTGGCCTAGATTCGACGCACAGAACCCCGCCCCACGCCGAAAGACCGGAGATTCGGGAACCATGCGCGTCATCGATTTCGACCACCTCGTCCTCAACGTCGCCGACCCCGAGCGCGCCCTCGCCTTCTACACCGGCCCCCTCGGCCTGGAGCCGGTCCGCGTGGACGAGTGGCGCGCCGGCAAGGTGCCCTTCCCCTCGGTCCGCGTCTCCCCGACCACGATCATCGACCTGGTCGAGGGCCCCCGCGGCGAGACCAACGTCGACCACCTCTGCCTGGTCGTCGAACCCCTCGACTGGCAGACCGTCATCGACGCCGGCACCTTCGACGTCGTACGCGGCCCCATCTCCGCCTTCGGTGCCCGCGGCACGGCCCAGTCCCTCTACGTCCGCGACCCGGACGGCAACACGGTCGAACTGCGCTGGTACCCGCAGGACGCGTGAGCCGGCACCGGTCGCCGGCCCGGCCCTTCGTCCGCCTCAGCCCTTCACGCAGATGACCTGCTTGAGGTGGGCCACGACCTCGACGAGGTCCCGCTGCTGCTCCATGACCTGCTCGATGGGCTTGTAGGCGGCCGGGATCTCGTCGACGACGCCGGAGTCCTTGCGGCACTCGACGCCGCGCGTCTGGTGCGCCAGGTCCTCGGCGGAGAAACGCTTCTTCGCGGCGTTGCGGCTCATGCGGCGGCCGGCGCCGTGCGAGGCGGAGTTGAACGAGTCCTCGTTGCCCAGGCCACGCACGATGTACGAGCCCGTGCCCATGGAGCCGGGGATGATGCCGTACTCGCCGCCGCCCGCGCGGATCGCGCCCTTGCGGGTGACCAGCAGGTCCACGCCCTCGTAACGCTCCTCGGCCACGTAGTTGTGGTGGCAGGAGATCTCGGGCTCGAAGGTGGGCTTCGCCTTCTTGAGCTCCTTGCGGATGACGTCCTTGAACAGCGCCATCATGATCTCGCGGTTGTGGCGCGCGTACTCCTGCGCCCAGAACAGGTCGTGCCGGTAGGCCGCCATCTGCGGGGTGTCGGCTATGAACACCGCGAGGTCGCGGTCGACCAGGTTCTGGTTGTGCGAGAGCTTCTGCGCCTGGCCGATGTGGTACTCGGCCAGCTCCTTGCCGATGTTCCGGGAGCCGGAGTGGAGCATGAGCCACACCGAACCAGACATATCTACACAAAGCTCCACAAAATGATTTCCCGAGCCAAGCGTTCCCATCTGCTTCAGCGCGCGCCCCTGGCGGAACTTCACTGCCTCCGCCACCCCCTGGAACCGTCCCCAGAAGTCGTCCCAGCCCGCCGTCGGCAGGCCGTGCAGGCGGACCGGGTCGACCGGGTCGTCGTGCATGGCGAAGCCGACCGGGATGGCGTCCTCGATCTTGCGGCGGAGGCGGGAGAGGTCGCCGGGGAGGTCCTCGGCGCGCAGGGAGGTCCTGACCGCGGACATGCCGCAGCCGATGTCGACGCCGACCGCCGCCGGGCAGACGGCGCCGCGCATCGCGATCACGGATCCGACCGTGGCGCCCTTGCCGAAGTGGACGTCCGGCATCACGGCGAGGCCCTGCACCCACGGCAGTGTCGTCACGTTCTGCAGCTGCCGCAGGGCGACGGGCTCGACGGTGGCCGGGTCGGCCCACATGCGGATCAGCACCCGGGCGCCGGGCACCTCGGTGTAGGACATATTGGGTTCATTCCCCCGAATAGAGCAGATAAAGCAAACAGCGGACGTATTCGCTGATAGTCGACAGGGAACCGGCGGATGCGGCGGCCCGTGCGGTACACATTGTGTTCAGTCGCCACCCTGCGGCGACAACCCGTTTTCCGGCGAAGGGAGCCACGGACAGTGCAGCGAAGGGCGTACGCACCGGCAGCAGCACTGGCCGCGGTGGCGGTGCTGTCGGCGCTGCTCGGCGGGTGCGGCGGGGGTGCCGGGGCCGACGGCCACGGCCAGGACGCCAAGCCCGGGCCGGGCGGTTCGTCGGCCGGCTCGGCGGAGCCGGGGAAGTACCACAGCCTGCCCGAGCCGTGCGGCTACGTGAGCCCCGCGACGATCCGGCGGATGCTGCCGGGCGTGGACCAGGGCGACGAGGAGGAGGCCAAGCGCCTGCTGCGCGGCCAGGCCGCGATCACGTACGACACGGACCGCCGGGTGGGCTGCCGCTGGAAGCTGGAGACCCCGGAGGGCACGCGGCATCTGACGGTGGACTTCGAGCGTGTCGTGTCGTACCAGCCGGGGATCAGTGACGAGAACCGGGCCCGCCAGCTGTACGCGCGGCAGGCGGCCGAGGCGCACATCGCCGTTGCGACGCCGTCGGCGTCCTCCTCGCCGTCCGCCTCGGCGGGCGGCGCCTCGCCGAGCACCGGCCCGGCCCCGCAGCTGCGCGGCGCCACGCCGGCGCCCTCCTCCCCGCCGGCGTCCACTGCGGCGCCGTCCGGCGGAGCGTCCTCGGCGTCGCCGTCGGCCGATCCGCGGCTGGCGCCGCGGGTGCTGGACGATCTGGGCGACGACGCGTTCGTGAACGACAAGCTGGTCACGGCGGGCTCGGGGGTGCACCGTGACGTCACGGTGGTCTTCCGTTCGTCCAATGTGCTGGTGACGATCGCGTACGACCAGTGGACGACGGATTCGCGGCACGTGCCCGCCAGCCAGGACCTGCAGGGCAAGGCCCAGGACCTGGCCCGTGAACTCGACGCGGGGCACTTCGGTAATTAGCGGGTGATTAGCCCGGGCGCGAGGGCGCAATGCGGCGTCCGCCGTGCCCGGGCCGCGTACCGTGCCCGTATAAAACCGTGCTCGTATCAAACCGGTACGGCCCCCGCCGTCACTACTTTCGAATGAGCGAAGGACCCATGCACCGACGTACAGCCCCGCGACTCGCCCGATTCCTCGCCTGCGCCGCAGTTCCGGTGATGCTCGTCGCCACCGGCTGCTCGGACGACGGCGGGGAGAAGAAGGAGCCGGAGAAGAAGCCGTCGTCCGCGGCCCCGGGTTCGGCGAAGCCGAGCGCCTCGGCGTCCGCCTCCGCGAAGGCGGCGACGTTCGCCAAGCTGCCGGAGGTGTGCAAGACGCTGTCCGGTGACACCATCGACAAGCTGGTGCCGAAGGCGGAGAAGAAGGAGGGCAAGGCGCTGCCCTCGTCCGACACCAATGACTCCGCCAGCTGCATCTGGAGCGGTCTGAACGACAAGGACGTCAAGGACCTGCAGTTCCGTACGCTGACGGTGTCGCTGAAGCGGTTCTCCTCGGACCCGACGCTGGGTTCGGGCGAGAAGCGGGCCGACGATTTCCAGGCGAAGCAGGTGCAGGCGGCGACGACGCAGGACGGTGCGAAGGACGCCAAGTCGGAGAAGGTCTCGGGCATCGGTGACACGGCGACGGTGGTGAGCTCGACGACGAAGAAGGACGACAACGAGTTCAAGAACGAGACGGTCGTCGCGCGCACCCAGAACGTGGTGGTGACCGTGAAGTACAGCGGTGCCGGTTACGAGGGCGCGAAGACGCCGGACGCGGACGAGCTGAAGAAGTCGGCGCAGGACGCGACCAAGGAGGTCGTGAAGGCGGTCGGCGCGGCCAACGGCAAGCAGTAGGCAGTAGCCAGCCGAAAAGGGCCCCGGTCCGGTGATCTCTCACCGGACCGGGGCCCTTTTCCGTATCGGCGACCCGTTACGCGCTCAGCAGCTTGCGCACCCGGTCGGCGCCGACGGCGAGCAGCAGCGTGGGCAGGCGCGGGCCGGTGTCCCGTCCGACGAGCAGGTGGTAGAGCAGCGCGAAGAACTGGCGCTGGGCGACCTTGAGCTCGGGGGTGGGCTTGGCCTCGGGGTCCAGGCCGGCCATGATCTTCGGCACGCCGTAGACGAGGTGGGTCAGGCCGTCGAGGGACCAGTGCTCGTCCAGGCCCTCCAGCAGCAGGCGCAGCGACTCGCGGCCGGTGTCGTCGAGGGAGGCGAGGAGCTCGGTGTCGGGCTCGGCGCGGACGATGGTGCGCTGGTCGGCGGGGACCTGGTTGTTGATCCAGTGCTCGGCCTTGTCCAGGCGCGGGCGGCACTCGTCGAGGGTGGCGACGGGGTTGGCCGGGTCGAGGTCGCCGAGGATGCGCAGGGTCTGCTCGTCGTGGCCGGCGGTGATGTCGACGACGGAGGCCAGCGTGCGGTAGGGCAGCGGGCGGGGGGTCGTGGGCAGGTCGCCGGTGGCGGTGCGGACGGCGCGGTTGTAGGCGGCGACGTCGGCGGGCAGGGCGGTGCCGTCGGCGACCTTGGCGACGAGCTTGTCCCACTCGTCGTAGAGCCGCTGGATCTCCTGGTCGAAGGCGATCTTGAAGGACTGGTTGGGCTTGCGGCGGGCGTAGAGCCAGCGCAGCAGCGGGGCCTCCATGATCTGCAGGGCGTCGCCGGGGGTGGGCACGCCGCCCTTGGAGGAGGACATCTTGGCCATGCCGCTGATGCCGACGAAGGCATACATGGGGCCGATGGGCTGCTCGCCGCCGAAGATCGGGCCGACGATCTGGCCGCCGACCTGGAAGGAGGAGCCCGGGGAGGAGTGGTCGACGCCGGAGGGCTCGAAGATCACGCCTTCGTGGGCCCAGCGCATGGGCCAGTCGACCTTCCAGACGAGCTTGCCGTGGTCGAACTCCTTGAGCAGCACGGTTTCGCTGTGGCCGCACTGGCAGGTGTAGGAGAGCTCGGTGGTCTCGTCGTCGTACGCCGTGACGGTGGTGAGGTCCTTGTTGCAGACGGTGCAGTACGGCTTGTACGGGTAGTAGCCGGTGCTGCTGCTGCCGTCGTCCTCGGTGGCGGCGCCGGAGCCCTCGGCGGCCTCCAGCTCGGCCTCCTCGACGGGCTTCTGCTGCTTCTTGACCGCGGTGGCGGGCTTGGCCTTGGTGCGGTACTGGGCGAGGATCGCGTCGATGTCGCCGCGGTGCTTCATGGCGTGCAGGATCTGCTCGCGGTAGGCACCGGAGGTGTACTGCGCGGTCTGGCTGATGCCGCGGTACTCGACGCCGAGCTCGTCCAGGGCCTCGATCATGGCGGCCTTGAAGTGCTCGGCCCAGCTGCCGTACGGGCTGCCGGGCGGGGCGGGCACGGCGGTCAGCGGCTTGCCGATGTGCTCGGCCCAGGAGGGGTCGATGCCGGCCGGGACCTTGCGGTACCGGTCGTAGTCGTCCCAGGAGAGGATGTGGATGCACTCGTGGCCGCGGCGGCGGATCTCGTCGGCGACCAGGTGCGGGGTCATGACCTCGCGGAGGTTGCCGAGGTGGATGGGGCCGGAGGGGGACAGGCCCGAGGCGACGACGATCGGTTTGCCGGGAGCGCGGCGCTCACCTTCGGCGATGACCTCGTCGGCGAAACGGGAGACCCAGTCGGCCTCGGTGCTCTGAGCCTGAGCCACGGCACTTCCTTCCTTACGGTCCTGGCATGACCATTGTCCCAGACGGACGGGGTGCTCCGCGGGTTGCCCGAGGGGGGCGCGAATTCCGTGGGGACCGTGGTACACGCATGGGATACTCGGGGTGTCGAAATGCCGCCTACCGGAATGGCACCTTTCCATGGCTTCGGTTCCTTCGCTCGCTTCCACGCTTCACCAGCGCATCGCGGACGCCCTGGCGGCCGCCGTGCCGCAGGCCGGCGCCGCCGACCCGCTGCTGCGACGAAGCGACCGGGCGGATTTCCAGGCCAACGGCATGCTGGCGCTGGCGAAGAAGCTGAAGGGCAATCCGCGGGAACTGGCGGCCGAGGTCGTGAAGTCCCTGCCGGCGGACGAGCTGATCAAGGACGTCGAGGTCTCCGGCCCGGGCTTCCTGAACATCTCGATCACCGATGCCGCGATCACCGGCACCCTGGCGGCCCGTGCGGCGGACGAGCGCCTGGGCGTGCCGTTCAAGGAGCACCCGGGCACGACGGTGATCGACTGGGCGCAGCCGAACGTGGCCAAGGAGATGCACGTCGGTCACCTGCGGAACACGGTGATCGGCAACTCGGTCGTGCGGCTGCTGGAGTTCACCGGTGAGAAGGTGGTCAGCCGCCACCACATCGGCGACTGGGGCACGCAGTTCGGCATGCTCATCCAGTACTTGATCGAGCACCCGCACGAGCTGGACCACAAGGACACGCAGGTCTCCGGCGAGGAGGCCATGTCGAACCTGAACCGGCTGTACAAGGCCTCGCGTGCGCTGTTCGACTCGGACGAGGAGTTCAAGGGCCGGGCCCGGCGCCGGGTGGTGGACCTGCAGGCGGGCGACGAGCAGACGCTCGCGCTGTGGCAGAAGTTCGTCGACGAGTCGAAGATCTACTTCTACTCGGTGTTCGACAAGCTGGACGTGGAGATCCGCGACGAGGACATCGTCGGCGAGTCGGGTTACAACGACATGCTCGCCGAGACCTGCCGCCTGCTGGAGGAGTCGGGCGTCGCGGTGCGCTCGGAGGGCGCGCTGTGCGTCTTCTTCGACGACGTGAAGGGCCCGGAGGGCAACCCGGTCCCGCTGATCGTGCAGAAGTCCGACGGCGGCTTCGGCTACGCCGCGACCGACCTGTCCGCGATCCGCGACCGGGTCTTCAACCTCAAGGCCGACACGCTGCTGTACGTGGTGGACACCCGGCAGTCGCTGCACTTCAAGATGGTCTTCGAGACCGCGCGCCGGGCCGGCTGGCTCACCGACGAGGTCACGGCCGTGCAGCTGGGCTTCGGCACGGTGCTGGGCAAGGACGGCAAGCCGTTCAAGACCCGTGAGGGCGAGACGGTGCGGCTGGTGGACCTGCTGGACGAGGCCGTCGCCCGGGCGTCGGCGATCGTGCGCGAGAAGGCCCAGGACCTGAGCGAGGAGGAGATCGCCGAGCGTGGTGCCCAGGTGGGCATCGGCGCGGTGAAGTACGCGGACCTGTCGACGTCGGCGGCCCGCGACTACAAGTTCGACCTGGACCAGATGGTGTCGCTCAACGGTGACACCTCGGTCTACCTGCAGTACGCCTTCGCGCGCATCCAGTCGATCCTGCGCAAGGCGGGCGAGGCGGGTCCGGTGGCGCACCCGGAGCTGGCGCTGGCTCCGGCGGAGCGCGCCCTGGGTCTGCACCTGGACCAGTTCGCGGCGACGGTGGCGGAGGCGGCCGGGGAGTACGCGCCGCACAAGCTGGCGGGGTACCTCTACCAGCTGGCCTCGCTGTACACGACGTTCTACGACCAGTGCCCGGTGCTGCGCGCCGAGTCGCCGGAGCTGGTGGAGAACCGCCTGTTCCTGTGCGACCTCACGGCCCGCACGCTGCGCCAGGGCATGGCGCTGCTGGGCATCCGTACGCCCGAGCGCCTCTGACGGCTCATCCCGCGCCGGCGCCGAGCTCGAACCAGATCAGCTTGCCGACCAGCCCCTGGGGCTGGTCGCGCAGGGCGAAGCCGCCCCAGCTGTCGGCGCACCACTGGACCAGGCCCAGGCCCCGGCCCTGTTCGGCGCCGTTGTCGGCGGCGTCGGGCAGGGCGACGCGGTCGAGCGCGGGCATGCGGGGGTTGGTGTCCCACACGGCGACGCGCACCCGGTCGCCCTCGCGTTTGACGCGTACGGAGGCGGGGCCGTCGGAGTAGCGGTAGGCGTTGGTGACGAGCTCCGAGGTGAGCAGCTCGGCGGTGTCGGCGAGTTCGAGGAAGCCGTGTTCCTCGAAGATGGTGCGCAGGGTGCGCCGGGCGATGCACGGCGCCATGGGGTCCGAGGGGACCTGGAGGGTGTACTCCCAGTCGTCCGTGGGTTCGGGGTCATGACTCATGCACGCCTCCGTGGAGTAAGCGACCTGACACACACGGTAGTCATGGTCGGAGCACATACCCCGCCCCTCGGGGTTTTCAGCAAGAGACGACCTGTGTGGGTGACGATCGTGAACTATGCGCCCACTCTCGCGTGAGCTGCGCAAACGCGATGTCTTCGCACGGGGCGGGAATGCACGGGCGGCGCCGTGCGGTCCCGGAGGCCGGGATTCCCGCAGGACGCCGCCATTGCGCTGCGTAACAAAGGGGCCGGGGGCGGCGGCTAGAGCTGCCGCGCGACCTCCGTCGCCCAGTACGTGAGAATCATGTTCGCCCCGGCGCGCTTGATGCCGGTGAGCGTCTCCATGATGGCCCGGTCGCGGTCGATCCAGCCGTTGGCGGCGGCCGCCTCGACCATCGCGTACTCGCCGGAGATCTGGTACGCGGCGACGGGCACGTCGACGGCGTCGGCGATCTTCGCGAGGACGTCGAGGTAGGGCAGGGCCGGCTTGACCATGACCATGTCGGCGCCCTCGTTCAGGTCGAGGGCGAGCTCGCGCAGGGACTCGCGCAGGTTGGCCGGGTCCTGCTGGTAGGTCTTGCGGTCGCCGGTCAGCGAGGAGCCGACGGCCTCCCGGAAGGGGCCGTAGAACGCCGAGGCGTACTTGGCGGTGTAGGCGAGGATCGCCACGTCCTCGTGGCCGGTCTGGTCGAGGGCGTCGCGCACGACGCCGACCTGGCCGTCCATCATGCCGCTGGGGCCCACGACGTGGACGCCGGCGTCGGCCTGGACCTGGGCCATCTCGGCGTAGCGCTCGAGGGTGGCGTCGTTGTCGACGCGGCCGGCGGCGTCGAGGACGCCGCAGTGGCCGTGGTCGGTGTACTCGTCCAGGCACAGGTCGGACATGATCACGAGCTCGTCGCCGACCTCGGCCTTCACGTCGCGGATGGCGACCTGCAGGATGCCGTCGGGGTCGGTGCCGGCGGTGCCGAGCGCGTCCTTCTTGGCGTCCTCGGGGACGCCGAAGAGCATGATCCCGGCGACGCCCGCCTCCAGCGCCTCGACGGCGGCCTTGCGCAGGGTGTCACGGGTGTGCTGGACGACGCCGGGCATCGCCGAGATCGGCACCGGCTCGCCGATGCCCTCCCGCACGAAGGCGGGAAGGATCAGGTCGGCCGGGTGCAGCCGGTGTTCGGCGACCATGCGGCGCATGGCGGGGCTGGTCCTCAGCCGCCGGGGCCGCGACCCCGGGAAGCTGCCGTACGTGGTGCTCAACTGCGTGCCCTCCTACGTGATCCGGGCCGCCGCTCGCTCGGACGGGTGACCGCTTCACCGGCCTCCAGGGCGGCGTCGCGGCGGGCCGCGCCGAACTCCGCGAGCGCCTCGGCCAGCTTGTGCACCGAGGGCTCGGGCGACAGCACGTCCACCCGCAGGCCGTGTTCCTCCGCGGTCTTCGCGGTGGCCGGGCCGATGCAGGCGATGACGGTGACATTGTGGGGCTTGCCGGCGATGCCGACGAGGTTGCGCACCGTGGAGGAGGAGGTGAAGAGCACGGCGTCGAAGCCGCCGCCCTTGATCGCCTCGCGGGTCTCGGCCGGCGGCGGCGAGGCCCGCACGGTGCGGTAGGCGGTGACGTCGTCGACCTCCCAGCCCAGCTCGATCAGGCCGGCGACCAGGGTCTCGGTGGCGATGTCGGCGCGCGGCAGGAAGACGCGGTCGATCGGGTCGAAGACCGGGTCGTAGGGCGGCCAGTCCTCCAGCAGGCCTGCGGCGGACTGCTCGCCGGAGGGCACGAGGTCGGGCTTGACGCCGAACTCGACCAGGGCGGCGGCGGTCTGCTCGCCGACCGCGGCGACCTTGATGCCGGCGAAGGCGCGGGCGTCGAGCCCGTACTCCTCGAACTTCTCCCGCACCGCCTTGACGGCGTTGACGGAGGTGAAGGCGATCCACTCGTAGCGGCCGGTGACCAGGCCCTTGACCGCGCGCTCCATCTGCTGCGGGGTGCGCGGGGGCTCCACGGCGATGGTGGGCACCTCGTGCGGCACCGCGCCGTAGGAACGGAGCTGGTCGGAGAGGGAGGCGGCCTGCTCCTTGGTGCGCGGCACGAGCACGTTCCAGCCGAAGAGCGGCTTGGACTCGAACCACGACAGCTGTTCGCGCCGGTCGGCGGCACTGCGCTCGCCGACCACGGCTATGACCGGCTGGGCGCCGTCGGCCGAGGGCAGCACCTTGGCGGCCTTGAGCACCTGCTGGAGCGTGCCGAGGGTGGCGGTCCAGGTGCGCTGGCGGGTGGTGGTGCCGGCGACGGTGACGCTCAGGGGGGTGTCGGGCTTGCGGCCGGCGGCGACCAGCTGCCCGGCGGTGGCGACGACGTTCTCCAGCGTGGTGGAGACGACCGCGGTCACCTCGCTGGCGCCGACCTCGGCCCAGCAGGTGGCGTCCGCGGTGCGGGCGTCGACGAAGCGGACGTCGCCGCCGTTGCCGTCGCGCAGCGGGACGCCGGCGTAGGCGGGCACGCCGACGGCGTTGGCGATGCCGGGGACGACCTCGAAGGTGATGCCCTCGGCGGCGCAGGCCAGCATCTCCTCGGCGGCGTCGCCGTCGAGTCCGGGGTCGCCGTGCACGGCACGCACGACCCGCTTGCCGGTGCGCGCGGACGCCATGACAAGATTGGCGGTGTCCCGAAGGACGGGCACGTCCGCGGCCTTTGATGCCTCGTCAGTAACCGTGTGGAGGGGCACGTCCACGGTGCTGCGGGCGTGCGCGCGCACCACGTCGAGCACCTGCGGATCGGCGATCAGGACGTCCGCGGCCGCCAGTGCCTCCACGGCACGCAGCGTCAGCAGGCCCGGGTCACCGGGGCCTGCGCCGAGGAAGGTGACGTGCCCGTGCGCGGAGTGGTTCGGGGCGGTGGGGTTCAATGTGCTCGCTCCCCCATAAGACCGGCCGCACCCTTGTCGAGCATCTCGGCGGCGAGTTCGCGGCCGAGGGCAAGGGCGTCCTGTTCGGACGCGGGTACGGGACCGGTGGTGGACAGCTGCACCAGCGTCGAGCCGTCGGTGGTGCCGACGACGCCGCGCAGGCGCATTTCGGTGACAGCCTGCTCCTCGACCAACAGGTCGGCCAACGCACCCACGGGCGCGCTGCAGCCGGCCTCCAGGGCGGCGAGCAGGGAACGCTCGGCGGTCACGGCGGCCCGGGTGAACGGGTCGTCGAGCACGGCGAGCGAAGCGGCGAGCGGTGCGTTGGTCGCGACGCACTCGATCGCCAGTGCCCCCTGGCCGGGGGCGGGCAGGATCCGGTCGGCCGGCAGGTACTGGGTGACCTCGTCCAGCCGGCCCAGGCGGGTCAGGCCCGCCGCGGCCAGCACCACGGCGTCCAGCTCGCCGTTGGCGACGAAGCCGAGCCGGGTGTCGACGTTTCCGCGCACGGGCACGGTCTCGATCCGCCGGCCCGCCTCGCGGGCCCAGGCGTTGAGCTGGGCCATGCGGCGGGGCGAACCGGTGCCGATGCGTGCCCCGTCGGGGAGCTGCTCGAAGGTGAGCCCGTCGCGGGCGACGAGCACGTCGCGCGGGTCCTCGCGCTTGGGGACGGCGGCCAGCAGCAGCCCGTCGGGCTGCGCGGTCGGCAGGTCCTTCAGCGAGTGGACGGCGAAGTCGATCTCGCCGGCGAGGAGCGCGTCGCGCAGCGCCGAGACGAACACGCCGGTGCCGCCGATCTGCGCCAGCGCCTCGCGCGAGACGTCGCCGTAGGTGGTGATCTCCACCAGTTCCACCGGATGTCCGGTGGCCTTGCGGACCGCCTCGGCCACCTGACCGGACTGAGCCATCGCGAGCTTGCTGCGGCGGGTGCCCAACCGCAGGGTGCGCCGCGTCGAAGAGGTGTCGTTCATGCCGGCTCCCGTGCCGTGGTGTGCCTGTCGGCACGCGTGTCGGCCCTGCTGACGGCGGCGACCGCCTGCGGGTCGAGGTCGAAGAGTTCGCGCAGCGCGTCGGCGTAGCCGGCGCCGCCCGGGGTGGCGGCCAGCTCCTTCACGCGCACGGTGGGGGCGTGCAGGAGCTTGTCGACGACGCGGCGCACGGTCTGGGTGATCTCCGCGCGCTGCTTGTCGTCCAGGTCCGGCAGCCGCCCGTTGAGGCGGGACATCTCGCTCGCCACCACGTCGGCGGCCATGGTGCGCAGCGCCACCACGGTCGGCGTGATGTGCGCGGCGCGCTGGGCGGCGCCGAAGGCGGCGACCTCGTCGGAGACGATGGTGCGCACCTGGTCGACGTCGGCGGCCATGGGGGCGTCCGCGGAGGCCTCGGCGAGGGACTCGATGTCCACGAGCCGGGCGCCGGGCAGCCGGTGCACGGCGGCGTCGACGTCGCGGGGCATGGCCAGGTCCAGCAGGGCCAGGGCCGGTCCGCTGCCGTTCGTACGACCGGCGAGGGCGGCCCGTACGGCGTCGGCGGTCAGGACGAGGCCGGTGGCGCCGGTGCAGGAGACGACGACGTCGGCGAGCGCCAGCTCGCCGGGGACGGCGTCCATCGGCACGGCCGAGGCGGTGAAGCCGGACGCGCCGGGCCCGCCGGGCTCGGTGAGGATGGCGGCGAGCCGCTCGGCGCGCTCCAGGGTGCGGTTGGCGACGGCCACGTGGGCGACGCCGGCGCGCGCGAGGGTGGCGGCGGCCAGCGAGGACATCGAGCCCGCGCCGATGACCAGGGCCCGCCGGCCCGCCGCCCAGTCGGCGACGGGGGTGCCGGCGGCCAGCTGCTCCAGGCCGAAGGTGACCAGGGACTGGCCGGCCTTGTCGATGCCGGTCTCGCTGTGGGCGCGCTTGCCGACCCGCAGGGCCTGCTGGAACAGGTCGTTCAGCAGCCGGCCGGCGGTGTGCAGCTCCTGGCCGAGGGCGAGGGCGTCCTTGATCTGGCCGAGGATCTGGCCCTCGCCGACGACCATCGAGTCCAGGCCGCAGGCCACCGAGAACAGGTGGTGGACGGCCCGGTCCTCGTAGTGCACGTACAGGTAGGGGGTGAGCTCCTCCAGCGCCACGCCCGAGTGCCGGGCGAGCAGCGTGGACAGCTCGGCGACGCCCGCGTGGAACTTGTCCACGTCGGCGTACACCTCGATGCGGTTGCAGGTGGCGAGCACCGCCGACTCGGTGGCGGGCTCGGCGGCCAGCACGTCGTGCGCGAGCCGGGCCCGGCTCTCGCGCGTGAGCGCGGCCCGCTCCAGCACGCTGACCGGGGCGCTGCGGTGGCTGAGACCGACGACGAGGAGGCTCATGCCGGCATCACGGCGGGGACGTCCCCCTCCGGTCCCTTCCTGCTGCCCGCGCCCTGGGCCGGACGGCCCGGGGCCTGCGGGGCGCCGGCGGCCGCGGTGACGGCCGCGGGGCCCTGACCGGGCTCCTCGCCGGCCTTGCGCTGCTCGTGGAAGGCGAGGATCTGCAGCTCGATGGACAGGTCGACCTTGCGCACGTCGACGCCGTCGGGCACGGCGAGCACGGTCGGCGCGAAGTTGAGGATCGAGGTGACACCGGCGGTCACGAGGCGGTCGCAGACCTGCTGGGCGGCGCCGGCGGGGGTGGCGATGACGCCGATGGACACCCCGTTGTCACGGATGATCGACTCGAGTTCGTCGGTGTGGCGCACGGGCAGCCCGGCCACCGGCCGGCCGGTCATGGCCGGGTCGGCGTCGATGAGGGCCGCGACGCGGAAGCCGCGGGAGGCGAAGCCGCCGTAGTTGGCCAGGGCGGCGCCGAGGTTGCCGATGCCGACGATGACGACGGGCCAGTCCTGGGTCAGGCCCAGCTCGCGGGAGATCTGGTAGACGAGGTACTCGACGTCGTAGCCCACGCCGCGGGTGCCGTACGAGCCCAGGTAGCTGAAGTCCTTGCGCAGCTTGGCGGAGTTCACGCCGGCAGCACTGGCCAGCTCCTCGGAGGAGACGGTGGGGACCGAGCGCTCGGAGAGCGCGGTCAGCGCGCGCAGATACAGCGGTAGCCGGGCGACGGTGGCCTCGGGGATCCCTCGGCTTCGGGTCGCCGGTCGGTGAGTTCGGCCAGTTGCCACGGTGCTCCTGCGGGTAGAGCGGGGCTGCGGGCAGCGCCTTGTCCCAGAACCGCCCTGTTGAACGCAGGCTATGCCTTTGTGAACGCGTGCACAAAGATGGTGTCCGATTTGCCCGGCCAACGTGATGGGTGTCACGCGGCGATTCGGCCCGTTCCGGGAACCGTTCGACCGGGTCCCTCGACGGCCGGTCGGGTACCCCGGCTGTCCGCCACACCTGCCACAGGAGTACCACGCGCAGACCCACCGGGACACGGGCGCTCACTCCTTGCGGACTCGAACAAAACGCCCACGATGGTAGTCGACTCAGGCACCCAATCGGACGCCTCGAACGGGAGCGAACGGGGCACAATGGCCGCCATGAGCCCGCTCCTGCGCCGCAGCGCCCGCAAGAACCCCGCCGACAGCGTCGTCACCCTGGTCGGCAAGCCCGGCTGCCACCTGTGCGACGACGCCGAAGCGGTGATCGCACAGGTCTGCGCGGAGCTCGGGGCCCGCTGGGAGAAGAAGGACATCACCCAGGACGAGGAGCTGCACCGCAAGTACTGGGAGCAGATCCCGGTCGTCCTCGTCGACGGGGCGCAGCACGACTTCTGGCGGGTGAACCCCGACCGCCTGCGCAAGGCGCTGGGGGCCTGACGGCCGGGCCGCACGGGCCGCTGGGTAACCGCTCCGACGCGCAGAGTTCACGCCATCGCACCACTCGGGGCTCCGGTTACCCCGAACAAACTGGCTATGCTCGCGGCATGGCCGCACTCGGATGGCTCACCCCGCGCAGGCGCTCCGCCACGGCACGCAGCGTGCTGGCCGGCGAAGCGGCGGCGGAGGCAGCCCGCAAGTCCGCGCAGGAGAACGCCCAGGAGCACGAGGCGTCGCCGGCGTCCGCCCAGGCGCCGGGCGAGCCGGAATTCCCGGTCGCCGGCGACGAGCGGGCAGCCGCGTTCTTCGACCTGGACAACACCGTCATGCAGGGCGCGGCCATCTTCCACTTCGGTCGCGGGCTGTACAAGCGGCACTTCTTCGGCAAGCGCGAGCTCGCGCGCTTCGCCTGGCAGCAGGCGTGGTTCCGGCTGGCTGGCATCGAGGACCCCGAGCACATGCAGGAGGCCCGCGACAGCGTCCTGTCCATCGTCAAGGGCCACCGCGTCTCCGAGCTGATGACCATCGGCGAGGAGATCTACGACGAGTACATGGCCGAGCGCATCTGGCCCGGCACCCGCGCCCTGGCCCAGGCCCACCTGGACGCCGGGCAGAAGGTCTGGCTGGTCACCGCCGCCCCCGTGGAGACGGCGACGATCATCGCCCGCCGACTGGGGCTGACCGGTGCGCTGGGCACCGTCGCCGAGTCGGTCGGCGGGGTCTACACCGGCAAGCTGGTCGGCGAGCTGCTGCACGGCCCGGCCAAGGCCGAGGCCGTACGGGCGCTGGCCGCCGCCGAGGGCCTGGACCTCGCGCGCTGCGCGGCGTACAGCGACTCCGCCAACGACATCCCGATGCTCTCGCTCGTCGGGCACCCCTACGCGATCAACCCCGACAGCCGGCTGCGCAAGCACGCGCGCGAGCACGGCTGGCGGCTGCGCGACTACCGCACGGGCCGCAAGGCCGCCAAGATCGGCATTCCCGCCGCGGCCGGCCTCGGCGCGCTCGCCGGCGGCGCCGCCGCGGGCATCGCCCTGCACCGCCGCCGTCGCTGAGGCCCGGCCGCGGCCCCGCCCGCGGCCGTTTCCGTCAGGTGCTCACCGACCGTGCCGTCCCCGGCGCCGTCCACCTGCCGCCCATCACCGGAACGGGCGACGCCGCGGCGCGCCTCCTCGCCACGCGCCGTAATCGGACTGACCGAACAGGCAATCTTTTTGTCGTACCCATGTGAAGGGTTCGACACTCCTTACGTGTCCGGATTGCCACAACACGCTGCCCAATCGGCCACACTCTCGCCAATTCCTGTCAACTTCCGTTCGTAGTTCGATATTTGAACGGGCATGAACCGTGCTCAGAACGAACGGAAACGATGATTTAGGCAACTCGGTGTAGCGCTGCCTGTACGAAGGGTTATTCTCCTCAAACGCAAGCCGGTACCCGCTTGTCCCTACGACGAGTGAACGGTCCCGCGCTGCACGTGATGGAAGCTCTGCCTCTGGGAGTCCCGTGTACCCACACGTCGGGGTTGACGCCTCGGGCCTGGCTACGCTGCGCGCAGCGGTCCTCGACCGTCTGCGCGGCTTCGTCCCCACCGCGTACGCCGTCCCCGCCTTCGCCGCGCCCGCCCTCGCGGGGGTGGGCGGCCCTGCCGGCCCCTGCTACGCCCTCGCCGAGAGCAGCGCGGCCGTCGGCAGACGCACCCGCCGGGCGGCCGGCGCCGCCACGACGACCCGCCGTCCGAGCGCGGACAGCGACAGCGCCCGCATGCTCGACCTCGTCGAACGCGCCCAGGCCGGCGAGGCCGAGGCCTTCGGCCGGCTCTACGACCAGTACGCCGACACCGTCTACCGCTACATCTACTACCGCGTCGGCGGCCGGGCCACGGCCGAGGACCTGACCAGCGAGACGTTCCTGCGCGCCCTGCGCCGCATCGGCACCTTCACCTGGCAGGGCCGCGACTTCGGCGCCTGGCTGGTGACCATCGCCCGCAACCTGGTGGCCGACCACTTCAAGTCGTCCCGGTTCCGGCTGGAGGTCACCACCGGCGAGATGCTCGACGCCAACGAGGTCGAGCGCAGCCCCGAGGACTCCGTCCTCGAATCCCTCTCCAACGCCGCCCTGTTGGAGGCGGTGCGCAAGCTCAACCCCCAGCAGCAGGAGTGCGTCACCCTGCGCTTCCTCCAGGGCCTGTCGGTCGCCGAGACCGCCCGCGTCATGGGGAAGAACGAGGGCGCCATCAAGACCCTGCAGTACCGGGCCGTGCGCACCCTCGCCCGGCTCCTGCCGGACGACGCCCGCTGATCGTGCCCGGCCCCGCCCGGCCCCCGCGGCCGAGCATCCTTCCGACCCCCGAACCCCCGATTTTCGATGTGATGTCCGCAATCACTCACCGGCGGCCACCTCACCGCGGCCGCGTAACCCGACTGCCGCGCCGCTCGTTGTCCGGGGTGCAGACTTCCCGATGCCACGTCATGCCGGTATTCACTCACTCGATCGAGTGGATGCTCCCCCGGCGTGCAACCCTTCATGTGCCCAGGGGAGTCGACCGTCATGACGAGAGGAGGTGCCGCCTGTGATCGCGAATGTATCGGCGCACCGGCGGGCGAACGCCTTCGCCCAGGCCCTGGACCAGGATGCCCAGGGTGCTGCGGCCGCACAGTCCGGCCCACCGGTGGAAGACACCGAGCAGGCAAAGCTGTTGGCCCTGGCGGGCGGGCTCGGCGCACTGCCGGGCCCCGAGCTGGACCCCGAGGTCAAAACCGTGCAGCGGGCACAGCTGATCGCCGCCATGGAGGCGCAGTTCGCCGGCGGCATCCCCGCACAGCGCCCGGGCCGCGGAGCGCACCGGGCCGGCCGGCTCTCCCGGCTGCGCCCCCGCTCCCGCTGGTCCAAGGGGCTCGCCGCCGGCGGGCTCACCGTGGGCGTGGCGGCGGGGGCGTTCGGCGGCGTGGCGGCCGCGAGCACCAATGCCCTGCCCGGCGACACGCTCTACGGCCTCAAACGCGGCATGGAGGACCTCAAGCTCGGTATGGCGGACGGCGACGCCGCACGCGGCGGCCTGTTCCTCGACCAGGCGTCCACGCGCATGCAGGAGGCCCGCCGGCTGATGGAGCGCGGCCGCGCCGGCGCGCTGGACCACGAGTCGCTCACCGAGATCCGCCGCACCCTCGCGGGCATGCAGCACGACGTCGCCGAGGGCCACCGGCTGCTGCACGGCGTCTACCAGCGGGACGGCTCGCTCGGCGCCATCCAGCGGCTGTCCTCGTTCGCCTCGTCCCACCGCGAGAGCTGGAGCCAGCTGCGCGAGAAGCTGCCCGTCCAGCTCACCGACGTGAGCAACGGCGTCACCTCGGTCTTCGCCGCCATAGACGAAGAGGTCGAGCCGCTGCGGTCGCTGCTGCACAACAACCAGGGCAGGCACGGCTCGCCCACGGGCGGCACCGCCTCGCACCACGGCACGCCCGGCAACGCCGGCAGCCAGTCCTCGCCGTCCGCGAAGGCCTCCTCGTCGGCCGACGGCAAGCGCTCCGGCGGCAAGCCCGCCCAGTCCTCGCCGAGCGGCCCGGAGGAGCACGAGGGGCTCCTCGGCGGTACGGGGCTGCTGCAGCCCCCGTCCGAGGGCACCGGTGCCGACCGGCAGGCGCACGGCAAGGACGGCAGGCCGTCCAAGCAGCCGGACGTCACCATCCCGCCGCTGCTGCCCAACATCCTCCCGGGTCTGGGCATCCACGGCGAGGACGAGAAGTAGGCACCCGCGAGAAGCAGGCACCCGGGCGGTCGGTGTTCTTCCGAAGAGGTTTCTTCAGAAGAACACCGACCGCCTCTGCACCAGCAGCTTGTAGAGCGTGTGCTGGATCGTCTCGCGCACCTGGTCGGTCAGGTTGAACATCAGCATCGGGTCGTCCGCCGCCTCCGGCGAATAACCGTCGGTCGGGATCGGCTCACCGAACTGGATCGTCCACTTCGTCGGCAGCGGCACCAGCCCCAGCGGCCCGAGCCAGGGGAACGTCGGGGTCACCGGGAAGTACGGGATGCCCAGCAGCCGCGCCACCGTCCTGGAGTTGCCGATCATCGGATAGATCTCCTCGGCCCCCACGATCGAGCACGGCACGATCGGCGCCCCGGCACGCAGTGCCGTCTGCACGAAGCCGCCCCGCCCGAAGCGCTGCAGCTTGTACCGCTCGGAGAAGGGCTTCCCGATCCCCTTGAAGCCCTCCGGCATCACCCCCACCAGCTCCCCGCGCTCCAGCAGCATCTGCGCATCCTCCGCGCAGGCGAGGGTGTGCCCGAGCTTGCGCGACAGCTCGTTGATCAACGGCAGCACGAAGACCAGGTCCGCCGCGAGCATCCGCACGTTGCGCCCGGCCGGGTGGTGGTCGTGCACCGCCACCTGGAGCATCAGGCCGTCCACGGGCAGCGTGCCGGAGTGGTTGGCGACGATGAGCGCCGAGCCCTTCTCCGGGATGTTCTCGATGCCCTTCACCTCGACCCGGAAGTACTTCTCCTTGAACGGCCGCAGCACCGACATGATCAGCTGATCGGTGAGCTCCTGGTCGTAGCCGAAGTCGTCGACCTCGTACTCGCCCGTGATCCGCCGGCGCAGGAAGTTCAGCCCGTGGGCCACCTTCCGCTCCCAGCCGTCCGCGCCCTGCCGCTCCCCGGCCGCCCCGGCCCCGCCGCCGTCCGTCGCCGCCTCGTCGGCGCCCGCAGCGCCGCCCACGGGGCCCCGCCCGGGCCGGGTGCCCGGTCCGGGCCCGTCGTCCTCGCGCTGGGCCGGTACGGGCGCCAGCGCGGCCCGCTCCGTACGGGCCCGGCCGGCGCGCTTGGGCCGCCGCTTGGACCGCGGCTCCTCGCCGAACGGAATCACCTTCGCATCGGCCATGGTGCGTGCGCTCCTCAGTTCTGGCCGCTGCCCGCAGGCATCAGCGCGGCGATCCGGTCGACGGTACGGGCGAGGGCTTCCGGCGGCAGCAGCCCCGGGCCGCGGCTGCGGGCGAAGTCCGCGAAGGCCGCGGGCGTGGAGTAGCGGGGGTGGAACCCCAGCGTGTCGCGCATCTGCGCGGTGTCCACGACCCGGCCGTGGGTGAGCAGCCGGACCTGCTCGGGCGAGAAGTCCAGCGCCCCCACCGAACGCAGCGCGGAGCCGACCCAGGTCACCGTCGGCAGGAAGAAGGGGAGCGTGGGGCGCCCGAGGCGCCGCGCGGCCTGCGAGAGCAGCAGCACGCCGTCGCCCGCGATGTTGAAGGTGCCGCTGTTGAGCGTGCCGCGGACCGGCTCGCCGGCCGCGATGCGCAGCACCTCGATCGCGTCGTCCTCGTGGACGAACTGCAGCCGGGGGTCGAAGCCGAGGACGGTGGGCAGCACGGGCAGCGAGAAGTACTCGGCGAGCGGCGAGTCCGCGCAGGGCCCGAGCACGTTCGCGAAGCGCAGGACGCACACGGCCACGTCGGGCCGGCGCCGGGCGAAGCCGCGCACATAGCCCTCGACCTCCGCCACGTCCTTGGCGAAGCCCCCGCTCGGCAGCGACTTCGGCGGCGTGGACTCGGTGAAGACGGCCGGGTCGCGGGGCGCCGAACCGTACACCGTGGTGCTCGACTTGATCACCAGCCGCTTGACGGAGGGCGTCTTCTGGCAGGCGCCGAGCAGCTGCATCGTGCCGATGACGTTGGTCTCCTTGACCGTCGCCCGGCTGCCGCGCTTGCCCAGGGGCGTGCCGTTGACGTCCATATGGACGACCGTGTCGACGGAGTGCTCCGCGAGGACCCTGCCGATCGTGGGATGGCGGATGTCCGCCCGTATGAAATCGGCCCCGCCCAGACGGTGCTCGGGTGGCACTGCGTCCACCCCGATGACGCGGTCGACGTCGGGCTCGCGCTGGATGCGGCGGACGAAGCGACCGCCCAGTTGCCGTGCGACTCCGGTGACGAGCACGACCTTGCCCAAGATCAGCGCCTTCCTTCCCACCGAGCTGAAGCCCTGTCGCGGCCACCGTAGCGGGTCGTTGTTGCACTGTGATGACCACCGGTGGGGCGGAGCGTCATTTCAAGCCGTAGCGACGGTTTCACTTACTGCTACGTAAGCTCGGGGGCGGCGGCGAGGGGCCATGGGGGTGGCGCCGAACACACCGCAGCCCTCCCGCCGTGAACGACGGGAGGGCTGCGGGACGAGCACAGCGGCGTGCTTACTTCTTGTTGCGACGCTGAACGCGCGTGCGCTTGAGCAGCTTGCGGTGCTTCTTCTTGGCCATCCGCTTGCGCCGCTTCTTGATAACAGAGCCCACGACTACCCTCGCTTACATCGATTCACTCGGTGCGGGGCGTCCGAGCCCACACGACCTACATCGGGTCAGCGTACCCGCCACCGGGCGAACAACGTAATCCGGGGTCCCCGTCAGGCCGTTTCCACCCCCACGAAGGACTCTCGGAGGTACTCGTGCACCGCTTGTTCTGGGACCCGGAACGACCTGCCCACCCGGATCGCCGGCAGATGACCGCTGTGCACCAGCCGGTACACGGTCATCTTGGAGACTCGCATCACCGCGGCGACTTCCGCCACGGTCAGGAACACGACCTCGTTGAGAGGCCTTTCGCCAGCAGCCATGACACACCTGAACCTTCCGCACATGACGCGCACCGGCTTCCCCTCCGGTGACTCCTCGTCGCTGCGCGCTCACTCCCCAGGTTAGGGGCGGGTGATGCGAGTGGGGAAGAGGAGCAGCCATCGGCCGCCTACTGTGACAGACACGCTCGATTGAGTACATAGCGAGTAAGCGGTCGGTAGTAATCAGACCGCACAGTGTCATCAAGCGGAACGGCCACGGACACCCGCCCCTCGGCCTCGCCGACGAACGGCGCGGGGTCGTCCGAGTCCGCCAGACCGATGGCCTCAATGCCCAGCTGACCTGCTCCGCAGAGCCATCCGTGGTCCCCCACGACCAGGGCCGGCACGGGCCCGCCGTCCTCCGCGACGCCGGCCAGCGCGACCCGAAGCGGGAGGGGCGAATGCGTATGTGCGCCCGGCTCACTCGCAGACGGCCGTGCGCCGGGTTCGCGCACCATCGCGACTCCTCCGGCGTAGTGAAGGTTGTATGTGCGTACGCCGAACCGGGTCGTCATGTCGACACTTCGACCCTGCGCCGGGGTGAGGACAGCACATCCCGCCGACGACAGACCGGCGGCCAAACCGGCGTAGAAGCCCAGGAGACGGTGCGGGTGGCCCGTGCCGATGAGCACCGGCGCCCCCGTCGCGGCCACCGTCGCGAGCCGGTCGGCGAAGGCATCGAGTGCCACCATCGTCCGGTCCGGATCAATCACATCCTGCCCGGAAGTTTCCCTGGGATCGACCGAAACACCACACCTCTGGCCCATCAGACGCAACAAATCCGCGAAGCGCCAGTCGTATTCCGGCTCCAGACCGATCAGCACCCGCGGGTCCCGCGCGGCGAACCGCCGGTACCGCGCCAGGCTGCCCTCCCGGGACGTGGCGACACGGCCCGCGATCCCGGTGGCGAGCAGATGGGCGATCAGATCGTCACGCGCGCAGGACACGGCCCGATGCTGGCCGAAGGCCGGCGAGCCCGGCGACCGAACAACGGCGAAATCAGCCCATGTGGTGACCACGAGCCGGGACCGGCGCCCCGTGGGGGGCGGGGCGGTGTCGATCTGCGGCTGCGCCGCGTGGGGGGCGGCACGATCCGCCGGCCGCGGCCTAGGTGTGTTGTCCCGGCAGGTTGGTGACACGGCTGGCGGGTGTTTGGCCTGCGATGCCGGTGTGGGGTCGGTGGTAGTTGTACCAGTCCAGCCAGTCGGGAAAGGCGGCTTGGCGTTCGTGGTCTGAGGTGTAGGGCTGCTGGTAGGCCCATTCCTCGAGCAGGGTGCGGTGG